>JAQGHP010000596.1 GCA_028288775.1 Phycisphaerales bacterium
TCGTTGGGGAGCCAGAACCCATAGGCGGTGACGATGACGTGGGCTGCGATGACCACAGGGCTACGATACCGTGAGATGCGGAATCATGCGATCCTTGCGCGATCATAATTCTCCTCGTTTAGCCGCCCCGCCTGCGGGGCGCTTTGGGGAGCGCTTGGAGGAGCGCCCCGCAAGCGGGGCGGCTAAACGGGGCATCGTCGCGGCCCGGAGCGTATATCCTCAACACGCCGCGGCGGGCTTGGGGGTCTTGAACGTGTGGTACAGGCGGATCGCCCACTGCGGCATGAAGAAGGGAACGTACTGCATCAGCAGGAGCCACACCCTCTTGCCGAAGGGGCCGTGGCGGCGGAGGGTGGCCCAGACGGCTTTCCAATAGCGGTCGGACTTTTTGCTGAAGATCAGGCTGTAGCGGTCGTTCACCAGCGGCTTGGTGAGGATGTGATTGTAGAGGACGCTGTCGAGGGCGATGACCGGCTCGTAGCCGGCGCGGGCGGCGCGGAGGACCAGGTCGCTGTCGGCGTGGTACTGGGGCATGTTGACGTCGTCGTAATAGCCGACGTCGGCGAAGACCTGGCGGGGGATGAGGACGCCGTTGCCGGCCATGGTGGTGACGGGGTAGGGGTTGGAGAGGCCGGGCTTGATGTCATCCCAGCGTTTGTCCCAGAAATTGAGGCCGAATATTTCGTAGCCGCGGAAGACGGGGGTGGTGCCGATGGACCAGAGGCGGTCGGGGTGGTCCTGGCGGTGGATACGGCAGCCGACGATGTACCGGGGGTTCTGCCGGGCGACGGCGACCAATTCCTTGAGGAAATTGCGGTCCATCTCGGCGTCGTCGTTGATGGTGAGAATGTAATCCGCGCCGGTCTGGAGGGCATGGCGGATGGCCATGTTGGTTCCGCCGGACCACCAGAGGTTGCCGTCGCCGCGGAGGACGTCCACGTCGGGGAAGTTGAGGCGGATGTTGTGATAGGTGTTGTCGGTGGACCCGTCATCGCAGATGACGACGCGCTTGTTGGGATAGTCGATCAGGTCGAACTGGCGCAGGAAGTTGAGCGTCCGGTCGCAGCGATTGAACGCCGGGACCACCGCCGTGACCAAGGGGAGATTGTCGGGATTCTTAACGGTCATCGCGAGTCGGGCGGATGATGAGTGAGGAGTGAACCGTGACAGTTTCCCGTCACGGTTCACTCATCACTTATCAGAATCATCTCGAAAAGTGGTACCAAAGCCTCGTCCCCGCGTCCTGCCATTTCATGGGGAGGACTCGGGCGGCGCGTTTGACGACGGGCTCTACGCGGCGGAGGAGGCGGACTTTGACCGAGCGTTCGTTGGAGGCGTTGTAGTAGTCGAACATGCCGACCTTGGCGGCGTGGCGGTTGGCGCGGGGGGCGATGGCGAGCTGGTCGCAGTCTGCGAGCGTGCGGCGGGACATGAACAGCCGCTCGCCGCGACGGGCTTCGCGGAGCAGGTCCCAGCGCCATTCCTCGCCGGCGTCGGCGGCGCGCTGGCGGCCTTCGGGCCAGGCGGCGAGGGCGCGGGGGTTGATGAACAGCAGCTCGGGGTAGAGATAGCCTTCGAGCTTCCAGAGCCCGTCGCCGGTGAGGCGCATGCGGGCGATGCCCAGGAACGCTTCGCCGCGCCATTCCATCGCCTCGCCCAGGTGGACGGCTTTGTCGGGCTCCTGCAAATAGCCCCAGGCAAGGGAATCGAGGCCGGTGGGCTTGAAGCGGTTGCCTTCGATCACTTCGCCGACGAGATCGAGATGTTGCTCGTCCGCGAAGCGCTGGAGCGGGGCGTATTCGTCGTGATGGAGCGTGCCGTTGCCGTTGCCATTGGAGGGGGCGGGGACGCACTTTACGCCGGCGGATTCGAGGAAAGCTTGCGTGGCAGGCGAAATGCCCGGCGGCAGCTCGCAGTGCAGGATGAGGTCGGGGTAGCCGGTGCAGAGCAGGCTTTCGACGGTGCGGACGACGTTGGCCCCGCCGTGGCTGAGGCGGATCTGGATGCCGATGCGGGGGCGCTTGACGCTATGGGGTTTGTGGCGGCCCCAGACGAAGCGCTCGCGGGTTTCTTCGAAGATTTCGAGCATCCGCCGGCCGGAGTTTTCCCAGGTGAAGCGGGACGCGACGAGGAATCCGTTTTCGATGAGCCCTTCGCGCAGGGGGGCATCGTCCGCGACGCGGAGGATTTGGGCCGTCAGTTCGTCCACGCTGTCGGGGTTGAAGTACAGGGCGTTGTCGCCGAGCACTTCGCGGAGGGCGGGGAGGTCGGAGCAAACGACGGGGCACCCGCACGCCGCGGCCTCGATGGCGGGCATGCCGAAGCCCTCGAACTTCGTCGGCATCACCACCGCCAGCGCGTTGCGGAAGAGGTAGCGCAGCTCCTCGGCGGGCAGGTCGGTGAAGACCTGGCATTGCTCGCCGAGCCCGCGGCTGGCGATCTCCTTGCGCAGCGGGAACCCGCCGGGCAGCTCGAAGCCGCTGAAGACGACCGGAATGGTTCGCCCCTGCGCCCGCAGTTTTTGCACGGCGTCGAGCAGCAGGCCGTGGTTTTTATGGCGGTAGCAGTTGGCAGGGTAGAAGAGATATTTTTCGGGGAGGGCGGGGCGCGACCAGTGCCCGTCGCCGGGGGCGTTGACGAGTTCCGCCTGCGGGGCGTTGTTGACGACGGCAATCTTCGAGGGGTCGATGTTGAATTTCTCGATGAACGACTGCTTGCAGAACTCGGAGATGGCGACGAGCGTGGTCGCGGAGCGGCAGATTTCGGGGTAGACCTCGAGACGGCCGACGAGATCGGCCTTGCTGAAATACTCGGGGAAATACTGCTCCTGGATGTCGTGGAGGATGGCGACGGTGGGGCGGTCGTAGAGGCGGGGGTTGAGGTTGTTGAGGGGGCCAAAGTAGAGGTCAAAGTCGAAACGGTGGCCGTAGATCTGGCCCTCATCCGAGATGTGGATGACTTTCACACGGGGGTCGGGGCCGGTGCTGCCGAGGGCATCGCCGTGGGCCTTGAGGATCTGGTAGACCAGCCGCAGGGCTTCGAAATGGGCGAAGATGAGGTAGTGATGGTTACCGTCGAGCTTAAGGAGGGCGGAGAGCAGGCCGGCAAAGACATACCGGGCTCCGCCGCCCTGGGCTCGCAGAGGAAACGCGTTGACTGCGATTCGCATAATGCTCAGTTGGACAAAATACAGGCACGAACCCGAGAGTGCTAGTTTCGCCGGCCACCCACTTCGATCGCGGCCGGCGAGATTGCTTACAGGAAAGCGATAGGCGGTATCATTCACACGCGGCGGGAATTTTCAACGGGGAGGGGAGGGGGGTTCAAGGGTTTAAGGGTTCAAGAGTTTAAGGGAGGAGATGCGGGGACGCGGAGACGGGGGGACGCGGGGAGGGAATGAGGATCGCTAGCCTGAGGCACGGGCGGCGTCCAAGATGGGGGCGAGCGCGAAATCGAAGTCGGGGAGTTGGCGCGACTGATAAACCTCGTCGGGGCAGACGACTTTTTCCGTCCATCGCCCGCCGACGCGGCGAAGGGCGAGCATTTCCTGGCGGCTGGCGTCGATTATCCAATACTCCAAGACGCCGAATTGCAGATACTCCTCGCGTTTTTCGACGTAGTCGCGCTGCTCCGAGCCGGGGGACACGACCTCGATCAAGATCTCCGGTATCCATGTGGCCCAGAGGTTTTCGTCATCGATGGGAGGAGACTTGTAAATGGCGAGATCGGGATGCCGCTCTGATTCCAAGGCGGCAACGAGTACCTTACACTCGCCCGCGCCGGCGATTGCTCTGATCACCCCCGTATGAACCGCGTTGTATCGATAGAACTGCTCGCGGATTTCACACAATTGTGACAGATGCCCAATACCGTGAATCGGCTCAACGCAGATAATGCCCCGGGCGAGTTCGTAGCGGTGGCCGGTGCGTCCCTCGGCGCAGTCGAAGTCGGCGAGGCGCATCTCGCGGCCGTGGTCGGAAGGAGAGATGTGGAGAGGTCTGTGGATCAACGCAACTCCTGCAATTTCACTTGATGAGATTATCGAGCGGGCGGGGCGGGGCCAAGGGGTAGGGCTGGTACCATTCACCGTTGGCGGAAATTTCAACCGGGAACGCCTTGGGATAACATGCTGGCATGAGTTTCGATCGGTCTGCACACGATGAGGCCGCCCTTCTTCGCTTGAGACAACGTGCGGTTGAAGCGATGCGGAGCGCATGGGGCGATGTGGCGGCGATTCGGGGTGCAATCACGGATTATCTCCGTGCGGGCTATTCCACAGAAGGGACATATTTCTCGCCCGGTGCATTGACCGATTTTTTTGCGTAGATACGCCTTCCATCCTGGATGACGCGGGGTACAAGGGGTCAGATGCTGACGAAGCGGTAGCTGTCTTCGACGAAATCAACAACGTACTCGTCGAAGAATTTTTCCAGCAACGGAAGCCGACGTAATCGATGCGAAGTGAGCCTTCGGACATCCTCCTCACCACCCTCAACGCCAAATACGCCCATGCCTCGTTCGGCCTGCGCTACCTGATGGCGAATCTTGGGGCGATGCGGGAGCGGGCGCGGATTTTGGAATTCGACATCAACCAGCGGCCGCTGGATGTGGTCGAGGCGGTGTTGGCGCACGATCCGAAGATCGTGGGCATTGGCGTTTATATTTGGAATGCCGAGCAGTCGCTGCGGCTGGTGGCGGACCTCAAGCGGATTCGGCCGGAGGTTGTTGTCGCTTTGGGGGGGCCGGAGGTCAGCCACGAGACCGACAAGCAGGAAATCGTCGCGCTGGCGGATTATGTCGTCACGGGCGAGGCGGATATTGCCTTCGGCGAGCTTTGTGAAAAGCTCCTGGCGGGGCGGCGGCCGCTGACGAAAATCATCCCGGCGGACCTGCCGGAGTTCGCGGCGAAGGCGGGGGCAGTGGTGGCGCCGAAGACGCTCGCGCTGCCGTATGAGTTGTATGATGATGAAGACGTGGCGCAGCGCGTCATTTATGTCGAGGCGTCGCGGGGGTGCCCGTTTCGGTGCGAGTTTTGTCTGTCGTCGCTGGACGTGCCGGTACGGAATGTGCCGCTGGAGACGTTTTTGCCGGCGATGGATCGGTTGCTGGCGCGGGGAGTGCGGCAGTTTAAGTTTGTGGACCGCACGTTTAATTTGAATCTCAACATCAGCCGGGCGATTTTGGAATTTTTCTGGGAGCGGTATCGGCCGGGGCTGTTTCTGCACTTTGAGATGATCCCCGATCGGCTGCCCGATGCGCTGCGCGAGCCGATTCGGCGGTTTCCGCCGGGGGCGCTGCAGTTTGAAGTGGGGGTGCAGACGTTTAACGACGAAGTCTCGGCGCGGATCAGCCGTCGGCAGGACAATGCGAAGCTGGCGGACAATCTGCGCTTCCTCCGAAACGAGACGGGCGTACACGTACATGCGGATTTGATTGTGGGGTTGCCCGGGGAAGACATCGCGAGCTTCGGGGCTGGGTTTGATCGGCTGGTGGAGCTGGGGCCGCAGGAGATTCAGGTCGGCATTCTCAAGCGGCTGCGCGGCACGCCGATCGTGCGGCACGATCAGGAATGGGGCATGGTGTACAGCCCGCATCCGCCGTATGAGGTGCTGAAGACCGCGCACATGGATTTCGCCACGCTCCAGCGGCTGCGGCGTTTTTCACGGTATTGGGACCTCATCGCCAACAGCGGCAACTTCCGAAGCGCTGCGCCGATGATCTGGGGCGGATTGGACGCCGCGGGCGCGGCGCACTCGCCCTTCGAGAGCTTTATGGGGCTTTCGGATTGGCTCTACGCGCGAGTTGGTCGCAACCATGGCATCGCATTACAGAGCCTGTCGGAGTTGCTGTTCAAGTATTTGACCGAGGTGGCGGGGCATGACGCGGCGGCTGTCGCGCCGCTGCTGTGGGCCGACTACCAGCGCGGGGGGCGGAGCGACCGGCCCGAGTTCCTCAAGCCGTACGTGCCCGAACCCGCCCGCGCCGCGCGGCGGCAGGCGCTCGAGCAGGTTACAGGGCGGCGACAGGCGCGGCATCTGGCGTGATTAGCTGTGCTACGGCCACCGTTGGATTTCGCGGGAAGAAATGTGCGACGAGGTGGAACCTACTCAATGCGCGTGCGCACACGCGCTCGTGGTGCAGCCTTTCAGACTACATTTGCAGGCTGAAAGCCTGCACCACAAAGAACGAATCGCGCATCGTCATTCAGTTTGCCCGGCTCATGAGCCCGCCCGCTTGCGGGGCGGGGTGGGATTCTCTACGATAGCGCTTCAGCCGGCTGAGCTGCCGGCGTCCCGGGTGTGGCGGCACCATTGAAAAACCCACCCTCGATTCGTATCCACACGGGAGACTCCAACCATGCGTCGGTCCGTACTCGCTTCGAGCGTGCGCACAGTCGTGGAAGCCCTGGAA
Source organism: Phycisphaerales bacterium (assembly GCA_028288775.1). GTDB lineage: Bacteria > Planctomycetota > Phycisphaerae > Tepidisphaerales > Tepidisphaeraceae > RYN-428. The sequence goes on from JAQGHP010000596.1 coordinate 6,412, forward strand.
TCACGGAAGCTTCTTTCGGTGTCGCCGGCGGCGGTATTCACACCCGGCACCGGGAGCATTTCCGGCGTCGTCTTCAATGACATCAACGGGAACGGCGTCCGCGACGCGGGCGAAAACGCCGCGGCCAATGAGACGGTCTTCCTCGACCTCAATCTCGATGGCTCCCTAGACGCCGGTGACCCCACCGCTACCACTGATGCCACCGGCGCGTACACCATCGCCGGGCTGGGCGCGGGGACGTACCGCGTGCGGGTGCAATCGAGCCAGGGGCTCGTGCAGGGGGCGCCCGAGTCGCTTGACGTGGTCGTCGTCGCCGCCACTGCATCTACCGCCAACGTGCCCGAAGGCGTCCCGTCGTCCGTCAGCGGCACCGTGTTCTACGACCAGAATCAGGACGGCATTCGCCAGAATGACGTAACGACCATTGAGCCGTTGCTCGCCGGCGACACGGTATACGTCGATCTGAATCACAACGGCAAGTTCGACGCGCCGGTAGTAGACCCGTTCACGGGCATCACCACGACCGCGGGCGAACCCAGTGCTATCAGCAATAACATCGGCGCCTATTCCCTGACCGACCTGGGGCCGGGCACGTACCAGCTCCGGGTCGTCCCGCGCAACGGGTTCCACCAAAACCCGCCGGGCTTCTTTAGCCTTACCGTCGCCAACGGGCAGGTCGTCACGCAGGACTTGGGGGAGAACAACTTCGCGGTTATCAGCGGCGAAGTTTTCAATGACGCCAACGGCAACGGCGTGCTCGACGCCGGCGAGGGAGGCGTGGGCAGGGAATTCGTCTTCCTAACGGCCAGCGACGGGTCTTTCCTGCCCGGCAACGCTTTCGCCTTCAGCGATTCCAACGGCAACTACTCCATCACCGAGCTCACGCCAGGAACCTACCGCGTCGAAGTGCAGTCGAGCGCCGGATTCGTGCAGGACAACCCGGGTTACGTCCTCGTCACCATCGGTCAGGGCGACGCGCCCGTGGTGAACGTGCCCGAAGGCCTTCCATCGTCCGTCAGCGGCACCGTATTCAACGACGCGAATCACAATGGCGTTCAGGACGGGGGCGAGCTGGGCCTTTCCAACCAGACCGTCTTCCTCGACCTGAACGGCAATGGCGTCCCCGACGCTGAAGTAGACGACCCCAACACCGGCGCGGTCATCACGCCCGCCGAGCCGACGACCACCACCGACGCCAACGGCGGATATAGTTTCACGAACCTCGCGCCGGGTCATTACATTGTGCGGTTCGTCGTGCCGCCCAATTCCACTCAGATCGCCCCCGCGGCGGGCAGTTACACGTTCACGCTCGCCCCCGGCACGAACCTCGCCAACCAGAATTTCAGCATCGTTACGCCCGACCTCATGGTTCGCGTGCTCAGCGCGGAGCTCCAACCCGTGAAGACCGGCGTCATTCGCCATATGCAGGTCGCGGTTACCAACGTCGGCTCGCTCCCGTTCACCGGTCAGGCCGGAGTAACGCTCTACGCCTCGACCACGCCGACCCTCGACGAGAAGACCGCGAGCATCATCGGCGGCATCCCCGGCCGCAGCCCCATCACGCTCAAGCCGGGGCAATCGAAGCGGTTGAAGATCCAGTACGCCTTCCCGCTGACGCAGCCCTCGGCTTCTTACTTCATTTTCGCGAAAGTCGTCACCGCGACGAGCGACGCCAATCCGTCGAACGATGTCGCCGGGCCGCTCGGGCCGGTATCCGTGGCGCAGGCCTTCATTGATCTGGCCATCGCCTACCAGAACCAGCCGCCCGCCGACCCGTTCTTTGTCGGGCCTAATCAGGCGGTGGCAGTGAACGTCGTGGTGAACAACCTGGGCAACGTGCCGAGCAACGGCCTGCTGAGCTTCACGGTTTACGCGTCGGACACGCCGAACCTCGAGCCGGGCGCGCAGGTGATCTACCACCCCGCGCCCAAGAAGATGAGCCTCAAGCCGCACAAAGCCAAGGCATTCCACCTCATCGTCCCGAACCCGGGGCCAACCATCGGCACGAAGTTCCTGATCGTGGTGGTGGATTCGGGCGACCCGCTGGGCGAGTACAATCTGGGAAACAACGTCGCCACGCCCACGAACCCGACGGTCTTCCGCTAGTGGTTCGACGGATTAATTTGTCTGGCTTGGCCGGAGCCGGGGCGTGCCGCCCCGGTCGGGCCGAAGGCACGCTCCGGTCCCCTCTCCCTCGTACTCGGGGGAGAGGGTGAGGGGCGGGACGTCGAGTTGCGCTTTCATTGCAAGCGACGCGACCTCGCGCTCGGCCCCTCACCCCAACCCTCTCCCCCGAGTACGAGGGAGAGGGAGCAGGACGGAGCTTCACACCGCCAGAAACCCGCCGTCCACGGGCAGCATGACGCCGTGGATCATGTCGGCCTGCTCGCTGAGCAGGTACGCGACGGCGTGCGCCACGTCCCGCGGCATGGCGAAGCGGCCCAGCGGGATTTTCGTCAGCATGGTTGACCGCTTCGTCGGGTCGCTCCAGGCCATCTCCCCCATGGGCGTGAGCGTGACGGTGGGGTTCACGGCGTTAACGCGGATCTGATGCGGCCCCAGTTCCAGCGCCATGACGCGCGTGAGTTGATCCAGCGCCCCCTTCGAAGCGCAGTACGCCGCGTGGTCGGCGATCCCCACCGAACTCGCCTGGCTGGAAATATTCACGATCGCCCCGCCCCGCCCCCGCGCGATCATCCCCCGTGCGATCACCTGCGTGACCAGCAACACCGCTCGCACGTTGACGGCCATCGTCTCGTCGAAGGCCCGGGCGCTCGTGTCGAGCAGCGACTGCGGAATGGAGATGCCGGCGTTGTTGACGAGCAGATCGATCTCGCCGGCGGCCTCGGCCGCCTCGCGCGCGGCGCCGGCGTCGGCGAGATCGGCCGCGATCGTCTCGCACCCGATTTCATCCGCGAGCGAATCCAGATCCGCGCGCGTGCGGCTGAGCGCCACCACCCGCGCCCCGCTCTCGGCGAGCGCCACGCAGATCTGCCGGCCGATCCCCTTGCCCGCCCCCGTGACCAGCGCACGGCGGCCGTTAAATGCAATGTTCATCGCGGTTGCTCCCGGTTTCTTAGCAAAGTGGATGGCCCGACCTCAGCCCCGGAGGGGCGAAAGAACTTAGCCCACGGCGCGAGCCGTGGAAAAACGATGAAGACAAGCAACCAGCCCCGGAGGGGCGTAAGAAGCGGGAGATTCGCAAGGATTGTTCGATGATCGGAGAGGGTGTCCCGGGCGAATGCGTTCAAAGCCGGGCCGTGTCGGCCCGGTCGGACCGCAGGTCTGAGTCGCGGAACCACAGGTATCGCCCGGCGACCGCATACTTCGCTCCCACGCTTCTTACGCCCCTCCGGGGCCGGCCGGGCGCTCGCGTCGCGCCCACTCAATCCTGCCACGGCACGGCGCGCTGCCACTTGTACCCGCGGAGCAGGAATCGCGCCGAGTCGTTGTCGAAGTCCACCGCTTGCGTCTTGCCGTCGATGTCGAACCCGGCGATTGAAAACGCGGTAACCCAGTGCAGTGGGTCTTGCGATTCGGGTGCGGACAAGGCGCGGGCGAGTTGTCGTGCGAAATCCTGCGGGACATCCTGCATCCCCCAGATCTCCATCACGTCCAGCCGCAGGCAACTTTCGTGGATCGATTCGATGAGGGTGAGGAATTCGTCGAAATGGGCGGCGAGCCGCCCCGGCACCTGGTCGAGCACCGCCGGCCGCTGCGCCCGGGCGCGGGTGATCGCTTGCGCGGTTTGCGTGACCGCGGCGGGCACCTTCGCGGGGGCCGCGCCGCCGGGGGCATGATGCTCGTCGCGGTGGGTCAGGTCTTCCGGGCGGAAGAGCGTGAGCCAAAACGCCGGCACGCAATAGTTCGCGGCGGCGATGACGCCCTGCTCGGAGCGCGGCTCGTTGGGGTCAGGCGTGCGCTGCGCGACCAGAAAACTCCGGTTGGCCATTGCTCCCGCTCCCTCAGGCGAAATGCCCTCGCACGGAAGTGGCCCGCTCGCGCGGCCCGTCATCGGCTCCCGTGTCAGACCTACAACACGATTTGCGCCTTCACGCTCGTCGCCGGCATGCGCGTGGCAAAGTCGAACGCGCGGATGCCATCGGCGAAGCTGAATGTATCGGTGATAAGCGGCTTCACGTCAATCTTCCCGCTCCCCATCAGGGCCAGCGCCCGCGGGTAGACATGGGCGTAGCGGAACACGTGCTCGACCCGCGCCTCCTTCACCTGCGCCGCGACGACGTCGTACGCGACCGGTTCCAGCGGCATGCCGATGAACACCACGCGCCCGCCCGGGCATAGCGCCTCGAACACACTCGCCGCCGCCCGGGCGCTGCCGCTGGCCTCGAACACAATGTCCGCGCCCCACCCGCCGGTCAGTCGATTGACGACGTCCGTCAGCTTCTCGTTCGCGACGTTCACCGGCACGATCGGCCCGAGTTTCGCCGCCAGGTCGAGCTTGGGTTGCTGCACGTCGGTGATGACGACCCGCGCGCACCCGCCGGCCAGGGCGGCCAGCGCCGTGACCAATCCGATCGGCCCCGCGCCGATGACGACGGCCAGGTCGCCCGGGCGGATCTGCGCCTTGTTCGCCGCGTGCATTCCGACCGCCAGCGGCTCGACCATCGCCGCCTCGCCGAAGCTTACGTTGTCGGGGACTTTGAAGGTGAACGCTTCGGGATGGACGACGGTTGGCCGCAGGCACCCGTGAACGGGCGGCGTCGCCCAGAAGCGCACGGCCGGGTCGAGGTTGTAGAGTCCCAGGCGCGTGGCCTTGCTGTTGGGGTCGGGGATACCCGGCTCCATGCAGACGCGGTCGCCGGGGCGGAGAGTCTTTACCGCCGTGCCCGTTTCGATAACGGTGCCGGAGGCTTCGTGCCCGAGGACCATTGGCGCTTCGACGATGAACGGCCCGATGCGCCCGTGCGTGTAGTAGTGGACGTCGGAGCCGCAGATGCCGACCGTGTGAATTTTGATCCGCACGTCGTGCGGCCCCAGCGGCTCGTCGAGCTCGATGGGTCGGAGTGAAAGCTGCCGGACTTTTTCAAGAACCAGTGCCTGCATGCGCTTCTCCCGCCGGGTCGTCCTTCCCTGAGTGCAACGGTTGACGCCGGAAAAGATTGTAATCGAACGCCCCCGCGCCCCGGAAGCGAGGTGGGGCAGACATTCTCGTCCGTCATCCGAGGTGGGGCGGACGTTCTTGTCTGCTCTCCGAGGTGGGGCAGACATTTTTGTCTGTCGCGAGTCCACGAGCGGGGGCATTCCTGCCCCCGAGCGGACTCGCCCGACACACGCCCGCCCGTGGTTTGTCAGCGTTACGGCGCAAGGCTTGCTCCCCATTGCGCGACTTACCTGCGGGTGGACCATGCTATTCTGGCGAACAACCCGAACCACGGAAGACGACAGCGAACAACAAACCGTCGACCCCGGCATCCTTCTGTTCGGCGCGGAGCAGGCGGTAGCGGCGATCGTCTTTCACCTGATCGACGAACACGCCGCGACCGCGGTCACGGAAGAGTCGCAGGCCCGGACGGTCGGGCGGCTCAGGCAGTCGCCCCGCACCCTGAGCATTCACCGCGACTTCTGGTCCGCGATGACCAACACGCAGCGCCTGCAATGGCTCCTCGACGAGAGCCGAACGACAGCCGCGTTCTGCTCGGACGGGGCGGCGATTCTGTTGGAAGTGTTGTGAGGGGGAGGGGAAGTGCAGAGTGCAGAGTGCGGAGTGGCGCTACACGCCGGGTACGAGCTGAAAGCGAGGCCCCGGATTCTTCGCGCCGATTGCCATTCGATCCGGGGCCTCGCTGTCGCTCGTGCCCGGCGTGAATGAACGTATCCCTTCACACTCTGCATTCTGCCCTCTGCATTCTGCGCTTCCCCCTCTGCCTACTGCCTACTGTTCCGCTACAATCCTCCCAATGCAATCGAATCGGGATCTGATCGTCGAGCCCATCGGGCTGAATGTGGAGACGCTGCCCAAGCCGCTGAATTGGTGCGAGCTGTTCGGCAACGACCATCCGGTCGAAATGGAGATTGGGACGGGCAAGGGGACGTTCCTGACTGAGCAGGCGAAGGGGCGGCCGGGGACCAACTTTTTCGGCATCGAGTGGGCGAATTGGTTCTGGAAGTACGCCAGCGACCGCCTCCGCCGCAACGGGTGTCTCAACGCACGGGCGGTGCGGGCCGAGGCGTTGTTCTTCCTGCGCGAGTACGTCCCGGACGCCAGCCTGTCGGTGCTGCACGTCTATTTCCCCGACCCGTGGCCCAAGAAGCGTCACAACAAACGCCGGCTCATCCAGAGCCCGTTCCTCGAGCAGGCCGTCCGCATCCTCGTCCCCGGCGGGCGTCTGCAGATCGTCACCGACCACCAGGATTACTTCGAGCAGATTGAGCCGACGGTGAAAGCATCCGCGCTCAAGGTGATCGAATACAACCGGCCGGGCTCGGCGGCGGAAGGCGAGTTCGTCGGTACGAATTTCGAGCGGAAATACCGCCGCGAGGGAAGACCGTTTTATGCGCTGGCGGCGGTGAAAGGGGAGGGGAACGGACGCGGAGACGCGGAGACACGGGGACGCGGAGAAGGGGAGGAAGGCGATTGCAAATTGCAAAGTGCAAATTGCAAAATGTAAATTGAAGCCATCGACGCCGCGACTCTTGCCGTTTGGACCCCTCTTCAATTTCAAATTTCAAATTTGCGATTTGCAATCCGATCTAAAATTCCAGATCTCAGATCTCAAATTGCAAATATTTCCTACGTTATCTCCAGCACCCGCACGACCGCTCCCTTCCCCACGGCCGGTTCTCCCGCGGCGCGGACGAGCAGCACGTTTGCCGCGGCGAGGGTGAACAAGTCCGCCGACCCCTTCCAGGCCAGCGGCCGCACCTCGGCGAACTCCGACTGCATGCTGTGCTTCCCCGGCGCGACCGTCCGTACGGCGGGCTGATAAAACTCCCGCGGCCCGTTGGCCGGCAGCCCCTCCGCCAGCCGCCCGCTGACCCACCGCTCCGCCGGTTCTCCTCCCGCCATCCGCGCCAGCAGTCGCGAGGCCAGCCGCACGGTGCAGACGAACGCCGCGACCGGATTGCCCGGGAGACCGAAGACGAAGGAGGGGGGATTGCAAATTGCAAATTGCAAATCTGAAATTTCAAATTGAGGAGCGGTCGGAGCTGCCGCGTTCGAAGCATTCACGGCGGCTTCGCCCTCAGTTTGCACTTTGCAATTTGCACTTTGCAATTTGCAATCGCCTTCCCCTCCGCGTCCTCCCATCCCCGCGTCCCGGCGTCCTCCCCCGCCCTCCATTACGCCAAACACAAACGGCTTACCCGGCTTAATCTTCAGCTTGGTAATCTTCAGCGCAACCCCCATCTCCCCCAGCAGTCGCGGAACGTAGTCATATTCGCCCATGCTCATGCCGCCGGTGACGAACAGCGCATCGTGCTGCATCCCGCGCTCCAGCGCCTCGCGAATGACCGCCGGGTCGTCCCGCACCGCGCCCAGGTCCGTCACGTCGCATCCCATCGCGCGAAGCTGCGCCACGAGCATCGGCGTGTTGGAATTGCGAATCTGCGCCGGCCCCGGCGACTGCGCCATGGGTACCAGTTCATCCCCCGTCCCCAGCACGGCCACCCGCGGCCGGGCGTACGCGTTAATCTCCGCCGCCCCAATGCTCGCCGCCACGGCGACCTGCGCCGGCCCCATCATCATGCCGCGTTGCAACACCACCCGCCCCGCCGGGCAATCACTTCCCCTCGCCGCGACGTAGCGATCCGGGGCGGCCGCCCGCAGTACGCGCACGCTCTGGCCGACGGCCACGCGTTGCTCCACATCTTCCACCGGCACCACCCCGTCCGCCCCGGCAGGCAGCGGCGCGCCGGTCATAATGGCCATCGTCTCGCCAGCGTCGATCGCACGCTGCGGCCACGCCCCCGCCGCGATTTCACCCACGACGAGCAGGTCGGCGGGGGCCTGCGCCACATCCGCCCGCCGCACCGCATACCCGTCCATTAGACTCTTGAGGAATGGAGGATAATCGCGATCCGCAATCAGATCATCCGCCAGCCGCAGTTCCGCGGCATTCTCCAGCCGCACGCGCACCACGCGCGGCGCAACCGCCGTGCCGTCAATGACGGCGATCGCCTGTTGAACGGTGAGCAGCCCAGAGACTTCCGGCTCGTTCATATTCACTTCCCACCTGCTTCCACCGGCACCTGCACTTCGCCGAACTTCATGAACCCCGGCACAAACTTTTGTGCCCGAGGAACCGGGGCGTCGGTTGGTGCCCGATGGTAGGCCCGGCCGCGGCAGCGCGGACAAGCATCTCGCAATCTGGCCCCGCGATTGGGCGACGGCCGCCATGCAATTGGTTAGAATGACGCAATGGCAATTCGCATCGTGGCCATGGTTCTTGCGATGGCGCTCGCTTCCTGCACCGCATCGTCCACCAAGATCCCGGGGCCATCAGTCGAAATTAAGGAGAGGGCGCGCCTCCACGTCCCCAAGTCGGTGCCGGTGACGCCGCAGCAGCCGATCGACGTGCCGGGGTTGCCGAACTTCGGGTTCATCTCGGCCGACGTCTGGCGGGGCGGGGAGCCGACGCCCGATGGGCTCAAGACGCTGGCGGCGATGGGCGTGAAAACGGTGATCGACCTGCGCGAATCCGATGAGTCGGCGAACGTGCCAGTGGGCGTCTATTACGTGCGCATGCCGGTCTCTCCGTGGTCGGCGGACCGGGTGGACGTCGCCGAGGTTTTGCGGACGATCGCCGGCAGCCCCAAGCCGGTGTTCATCCATTGCCACGAAGGGCGCGACCGCACGGGCCTGGCCGTCGCGGCGTACCGCCTGTCGCAGGGCATGAGCGCCGACGACGCGTGCAAAGAGCTGCACAACTTCCACGTCAACTGGTGGTGGTCGAGCCCCATTGAGAAGTCGATTCGCGATTTGAAGCGCGTTGGTCTGCCCCACTGAGTGCCGGCAGACGGGCTGCGCCAGACGGCGCGGGCATTAGCGAACAAAAACAAACATTGCAAAGATAATCAGCCCGACGATCCCGCCGATCACCAGGTACAAAGTGATCGCGGTCGTGTTGGATTTGCCGTTCTTCCCGTTGTAGCCGGCGCCGCAGGCCAGGCATTTTACGTGGTTGAAGAGTCGGGGCCCGGGCACGCCGCCCCACCAGGTGAAGCTCACCTTCTTCGCATGGGGGCTGCCGCACGCGGGACACACGGCGCCGGTGGGGTTCAAGCTCGGCGTAAGATACGGCACGATCGGCGGAGGCTGGAAGGGTGGGCCGGGTGGCCCGGGAATCGGATTTTGTTGGGTCATAGCGCTTAGGTTAAACCCCGCCGTGTTGGGGACGCAAGAAATTACTGCAATAGCAGCGGGCGTAATCGCGAAGTTCGTCCTACCGGGAACGAGCCGCTACTTACTGCCGTCGGCATATAGAACCATGCTCCGCATCAACTGCGTCGCCACGTGCTCGTCATATCCCATGACCCCGTCCACGGGTTCACCGACGAGCCCACCGGTGAGGTCTTCGCGGCTGTACAGGACGCCCAGCCGGTCGCCCGCCGTCGCGATCCCACGGATACGCGGCTCGTTGCTCTTGCCGACCAGGCCTTGCCGCGCGAAAGTGCGGTAGCGGATTTCGCCGGTTTTCCAGTGCTCGTCGGTGTAGAGCGCGTGGGTGGACGGGAGCGGGCTGGCGAGGCCCTTTTTGGCGGCGTCGCCGAAGATCTGTCCGAGTTCGGCTTCCGCGGAATCGGCGAATGCGGTTGTGCCGCCCGCGGCGTCGATCAGCAGCGTGCCGCCGGCTTCGACGAAGTCCTTGATTTCCTTGCGCTGCTCGTCATTGAGCAGCACCTTGGAGGTGCCGGTCCAGTGGGCGATCTTGTATTTCGCGAGATCTCCGCCGCCGAGCTTCACGGTTTTGACGTCAAGGTTGACCTGGTCGGTGTTGTGCATGACCGCCGCGAAGCGCCGCCAGCCGCCGGGCTCGGGGTTCCAATTGTCTCCCAATTCCAGCCGTGCGATTTGAACGGGCCGGCCGCCTTCGCCCACGGCGTGGACGATGTAGCTGTCCCCCTTGCGGCGGAGGTTTTCCTTTCCGGTGGCGTAGAGAAAAATGTTTCCGCCGAGCTGAAACAAGTCCTCGTGTATTTTGGTCGCCTCCGTCTGCCAGAATTTTCCCGCATCGGCTTCGGGGATCAGGACCATCAATTCGCGCACGCCGTTACTTAATCCCTGGAGTTGCGGGCGTGACTTCCATTTGGTGGCCATGAACTGCTCGCTGAAGATCGGATGGCCCGGGGGAAGCTGGCGGAATTCGTATTTGGGGAAGAGCTTTGCGCCCAGTTCCTTGAAGCTGGTGGCGAACATTTTTTTGCCGCAGTCGGCGTTCCCCAGCAACATGCCCCCTTGCTCGACGAAGAGGCGCAGGTTGTCGATGTCGCTCTTGGAGAGGTTCAGCGCTTCGCTGCCGGTGAGATAGAGGATGGGGGCGTCGTGAAGTTCATCGACGGGGTTCTTGAGATCGACCAGTTGCCAGTTGAGGAACCCTTCGAGCGAGCGTTTGCCCATCCATTTGGCGAGGTTTGCCGCGTCGCGCGGGCGCTCGTCCCATGGGTCCTTTTGGCGCGCGGGGGAGTTGGTGTAGATCAGCTTGTTCATCATCACCGGCGCGCGGCCGCGGACGAGGAACAGGGTGGAAAAGGACGTGTCGTGGAGGGTGGCGTTCCAGGAGCCGTCCCCGGCCTGGGTGCGTACGAGCACTCCGGCGCCCCGGTCGAACCAATCAACATCGCCGATGGTTTTCCGCCCGCTGGCGACGCCGATGCGTTCGACGCCGTAGATGGCGTAATGGTACACGCCGCTGGTGAGTGACATGACTTCATCGATGTGTTTACCGAGCCAGGCGAGCCCGGATTCGATGTTGGGGTTGGGGATTCCGCCGTTGCAGGTGTCAAACATGTGGCCGTTGGCGCGCATGAGGTAATCCTGCGTGATGTAGAGGGTGGCGACGCCGGCGCAGGTCATGGTGGGTACGGAGTTGAGGATGTGGTCGCCCGGGCGCATGGGCCGAACGGTGACGCCGCCGCCCGGCTTGGGCTCGTAGACCATGCCGCCCTTGACGTTGTTATAGTCCCAGCTCCCATCTGAGTGCTGCGCCTTCTTCCAGGCGAAATCCTCCTCTTCCCAGTATTTGACCGGTATTTCCGCGCCCGCCTGCTCGACCGCCCACGCGCCAAGCACCGCGTACTGGCTGTTGGACCGATCAAACCCGCTCATGTCGGGCAGTCCCGTCTTCTCGAGCGGCGGCATTGTCGGCGCGAGCACGCCGCCCGTGTCAGCGCCATAAAGGTAGGTGTAAAACCCGGCGTTGGTCCCCTTGGTGATGCGCCCGAAATAGACGTAGTCGCGGTCGCGATCCCGGGCAAAAGCCATGAGCTTGGTGTGATCGGTTTCCGGCAGCAGATTCCAAACCTGCGCCCGCAGGCCGATGGCGTAGGTGCCGTGCAGATCGACATGCTCGAGCCAGGCGATGGCCTTTTTCATCGGCTCGCTCTGCGCACCTTGCCCCGCGGCGAGCAGCGCGTAGGTGACGATCGCGGTTTCGCCGCCGTATGTGGCGTACTTCGAGGGGACGCCTTCGACGGTCGTTTCCGGTTTGTTCAGCCGCGGCTCCTTCTCCCAGCTTCCGTCCGGCTGCTGTTGGGAGAAGAGATAGGCGACGGCCTTGTCGACAGCCGCATCGACATCCTTCACACTGG
>JAQGHP010000615.1 GCA_028288775.1 Phycisphaerales bacterium
GGACGAGGCAGGAACGCCCTTCTGCATCACCATCGACGGCCAGACCAACACGGACCAGACCGTAACGCTCCGCGAGCGCGATTCCATGAAACAGGAACGCATCGCACTGGACAAGGTGAAAGGTTATCTGTTTGAGAAGCTTGCGTAGCGGTTGCTGGTTGCTAGATGCTGGTTGCGCGTGGCGGAAGAGGAGAAGCGTTCATTTCGTTCGTCTTTACTAGGAACCAGCAACCAGCAACTAACCATCCATGCCCGCCCAGCTCGACATCCTCGCCTTGGAACCCTTCTACGGAGGGATTCGGCGTGCGATGTTGGACACGGTGATCCGGTGCAGCCGGCACCGGTGGACGCTGCTCAAGCTGCCGCCCCGGCGGATGGAACGGCGGTTGTCGGTCGCGGCGAACTGGTTCGCCGAGCAGCTTTCCCGCCATTGGTCGGGAAGGCTGGATCTGCTGTTCACCAGCGAAGCGATGAATCTCGCGAGCCTGTATCGGCTCGTCCCCGCGCTGGCCACCCCGCCGTCGGTCGTCTATTTTCATGACAACCAGCTCCCCGATCCGCAGCGCATCGCGACCAAGCCGCGGCCCACGCGCGGGTCGATCGGCTCCAAGGGGCAGCTGGTCGTCGCGCCGCCGCCCGATGCATCGCTCGAATTGGTGAACCTCAACACCGCGACCGCGGCGACGGAAATCTGGTTCAATTCCGTCTATCACCTGAAGACGTTTCTCGGCAGGGCGACGAACCTGGTGGCCCGGCACCCCGAGCTGTCTTCGCACAACCCGATGCTCGAAGTAACGCGGCGGGCGCACGTCATGCCGCCGCCCATCGACATGAACATCGTCCCGCACGTGAAGGCGTCGATGGCCATCCCCGCGCGCGACCCCAAGGCGATCTTCGTGGAAACCCGTGACGCGGACCTGCGGCTATTGAACGCGGGCCTGTCGATGCTCGCCGGCCGCGGCGTGAGCTTCCGCCTGATCACCGTCGGCCCCGTCGAAGACCTTTCCCCGCAATGGCCCCGGCGGACACTCAGCGAAGCTGATGATTTCGGCCAAGTCGCAGCCCTGTGGGAAGCCGGCGCCGTGCTGAGCGTGCGCCCAGGTGCTGCGTGCGACTACCAGGTCATCCGCGGCCTGCTGGCCGGCTGCCGGCCCGTGTTACCGGACCGCGGCGTGTATGGCGAACTCTTGCCCGGATCGCTGCACGCCGCCAGCTTGTACCCGGCGACCAGCGCCAAGGGCCTGGCCGATCGCCTGCAGGAGGCGATCCAACCGGTCTTCAGTTGGCACCCTCCCGATTTCCGCCAGTCGCTGAAACACTTCGAGGCCATCGCCGCGTGCAGAGCGTTTGATGAACGGCTTGAGCAGTTGGTGGTGGCGCCGAAGGGATGAAGGCGCGGACGGGGAGAATTTCAAATTTCAAATCCGAGACATAGATTCCGGAATCTGAGATTTGAAATCTGAGGTTTCAGTTTTCAGATTTCCAATCCAATCGTCCACGAAACACCCGCCTTTGCCGCTCCCAAATCGAACCCCCCTACGTCCGATAATCAGTGTTATGTTAAGCTCAACGGATATCGTGAATCGGCCACCCAAATCCGCCGAAACGCGGGTTTCCCGCGGGTTTTCACGGTATTTCGAATCCCAGCGGCCCGTGAGCAAGCCGGTAGTTTTCATCAACCAGGCTGGCGTTGGCCAGACGCACGCGCGTGCCGTCCACATCAAGCGTCCATTGACCACGGCCTTCGTGGATGTGCCCGAACACGGCGAGCTTTGGCCGCACCCGGCGGATGGCTTCCAGCAGCGACGGAGAGCCGGCGGCGTCGCCGCGGATGGTCCTGTCGCCGACGCCGCGCGGCGGGCTGTGGCATAATAAAATGTCCGTCCCGGCCGGGATAAGCTCCCATTTCTTCGCCAGCTCCGGCTCGTCCAAATTAAACGCCCAATCAAAAAACCGCGGCTGCCAGGGTGTGCCGTAGACACTCAGGCCGTCAATCTCTACGGCGCTGTCCAGTAGATACGACCACCGCAGATCCCGTGGCACGCTTTCCGGATCCAGCTCGAACAAAAAGTCATGATTACCCGCGATGCCCACGACCCGGCGAGCCGGGATTTCCTCCAGCCATTTTCGAAACGGCCCGTCCAGGAACGTGATTTGAGTCTGCAACGAATGGTCCCGCACGGGGCAGATGTCGCCCGCGATGAGCAGCAGATCGCACGGCGGGATCGGCACGAGATGGCCGTGAAGATCGGAGATTGCGGTGACGTGCATAGCGGTTTCCCGGGCGACTTGTGCCCGATTCATTCTGCACATTTAACGTCCGATATCCGCACCCCGGCGGGGCGGTGGCATGATCGAAAACGCTGGCGTTGCGGGGAAAGGGTCGCTGCGCGCTTGCTGTCTTCGACCGGAGTACCGGCCGAACGTCGCGGAGTACCGCGACCATGGGCGGGCCGCCCATGCCACGGCAGAAACTCACGATCGTAATTGTCCGAACGGTCTAATTTGTACGGTAATTTCGGAGCCGGGCCGTGCCGGGCTGGTCGGAGCGAAGCTCCGAATTACTCCCTCTCCCTCGTACCCGGGGGAGAGCGACTGTGTCTCGGGTCAAGGGAAAAATCCACGTTAACTTCTTGAACGCGATTTGGGAGGGGAGGGAAGAACCAGATCGGGCCCCAACAGTTTCTTCCTTCCCCTCCCAAGCCCACCCCATCTATTTCCTTTTCCCCTCATTTCCTCCGCCGGGGCCTTGTGCATTCGATTCGGGGCGTTGTGCGTTCGACGGCGTCGTTTCTTCCTGGGCGCGGGCCAGGACCGTATTCAGGTGCGTCAGCAGTTTTCTCATGCACGCCACCAGCGCCACCTTCGGCGGCTTGCCGGCCCCGGTCAGGTGCTGGTAGTGCGCCTTGAGCACCGGGTTGCAGACGATCCCGCTGACGGCCGCCATGTACAAGGCGCAGCGCACGTGAGCGCGTCCGCCCTGGATCACGCGGGCGTTGCCGGCGGTTCCCGAGTCGTCGGCGAACGGAGCGACGCCCACCAGGGCCGCCAGCCGCCGGCGGTCGATCCGGCCCAGCTCGGGCAGTTCGATCACCAGCGTGCGGCTGGTGATCGGCCCCACGCCCGCGACCTCCAGCAGCAGGTCCTGCCGTCTTTTCATTTCGGGCATTTGATCGATCTCCGCCTGCACGTCCTTGTCGATGATCGCCAACTGGCCCTCGAGCAGCTCGATGCTGCTGCCCAGCACCTTGATCGTCGTGGGGTGCAACGCGATTTGGGCCTGATTTTTCAGCGCCGTGATCTGTCCGAGCAGTTGTCGGCGGCAACGGTTGAGGTCGGCGAGCATGTGCCTGAGTTTATCATTTTGGTCCATCAACCGCGGCTGACGCTCGCGGGCGTAACAGGCCAGCACCCGCGCATCCACCGGGTCGGTCTTGGCCAACTGGTTGAAACTCCGGGCATAGTCTCGCACGATGCGTGGGTTAACGTGGGCGACGGGCAACTTCGCGTCCAGCAGGTCGAACAGCAACGGCCGTTCATACCCGCCGCTGGACTCGACCGCGATCGACGCCAGCGGCAGGCCGGCGATCCGCTTGATCAACTTGCTTCGGCCGCCGGGGGTGTTGGGGACCGTGAACGGCTTTTTGGCATTGTCGATCAGCACGTCGAACTTGGCCTTGGCCACGTCGATACCGACGCAGACGACCTGGGCGGACAGGGGGCTTTTCAATTGCAGCACAGGATGCATCCTTCCTTGTATGCGGGCTGACCGGCGTTATCGCCGGGCCCTGGCGACTGTTCGGATTAAACACCACGATGCCAAGGGCTCATGCTCTCCCACGGGCTTGAAGCGCCGAGGGCTGGGTCGAACTCACTGGGCATCACCGCCGGCCCATGCCTGGGCCAACGGCTGTGGTATTGAAGTCGCTTGGGGGGAACATACAAGGGC
>JAQGHP010000630.1 GCA_028288775.1 Phycisphaerales bacterium
GGGAGTATGTAGGGTGGGTGTACTCGTCCACCGTCTGCCGCTTGGCTCAATGAAAAATGGTGGGCGAGTACGCCCACCCTACATGGAAGTAGCGGCGGCGCGTGTCGCGAAAGATACGTACGCCGGCTTCGCACGCGTCACCCTCACCCCGGCCCTCTCCCTGGGAGGGAGAGGGAGCTGCAACAGGACCTATGGCATCACGCACTTTCATTCTCTGTCCCGGACAAGGCGCTCAGGCCGTTGGCATGGGCGAAGACCTGTTCGAGTCTTCCGCCGTCGCCCGCAAAATATTTGAGCGGGCGGACGCGCTGTTGGGGTTCGATCTTTCGGCCCTTTGTTTTTGTGGCCCGGACGACCGGCTCAATCAGACCGACATCAGCCAGCCGGCGCTTTTTACCGCCGGGGTTGCGAGCTTTCGGGCGGCGGAGGACGCGGGGGTGATCGCCTCCGATGACATCGCCGCGTTCGCGGGCCTGAGCCTCGGGGAGTACACGGCCCTTCACCTGGCCGGCGTGTTTTCGTTCGAGGACGGGCTCAAGCTGGTGGCCGCCCGCGGGAAATACATGCAGGAAGCCGCCGTCGCGTCACCCAGCGGCATGGTCGCGATCCTGGGCGCTGAAGAGCCCGCGGTAAATGCCCTATGCCAGCAAGCGGCAGAGGGCGAGGTGTTAGTGCCCGCCAACCTCAACGCGCCCGGGCAGATCGTCGTCAGCGGGACAAAGGCCGCGTGCGAGCGCATGCTGGCCGCGGCCGAATCGGCGGGTCTGAAGGCCATGGCGCTGAAAGTCGCCGGGGCGTTCCACAGCCCGCTCATGCAGTCCGCCGCGGACCGGATGGGCGCGGAACTTGAGAAGGTCCGATTTTCCGCGCCGTCGGCGCCGGTGTATTCAAACGTGACCGCGCAGCCGCATGAGGACGCGGCGTCGATCAAGCGCCGGCTAGTGGAGCAGATCGTTTCTCCCGTGCAATGGGAGCGGACGATGAAGACGCTAATCGCGGGCGACGAGCAGGGCCGGTTCGTGGAGCTCGCCCCCGGCCGCACCCTGGCCGGGTTGGCCAAGCGGATCAGCCGCCGGTTGCCCATTGAGAGCGTCGGGACGTGGGAGACGTTGAAGGCGGAACGGTAATTCCCGTGGCATGGGCGGCCCGCCCATGGTCACGGTACTCCGTGATGTTCGGCCGGTACTCCGGTCGAAGACAGCAAAATGTGGCACAGCCGCCCCCGGCTGTGACTCCGCCTAAAGCGGAAATGAAAGACACAGCCGGGGGCGGCTGTGCCACACAGTTTATGAGCGGCCGGATTACCGCCGCTCACGGGCGGGCCGCCCGTGCCACGGAAGAAATGCTCGGCGCATCTGTTGTCCCCAGCACTGGAGTCCGCAATGACGGAAAAACGTGTAGCAATCGTGACGGGCGGCTCGCGCGGGATTGGGGCGGCGATCGTCCGCCGACTGGCGAAGGACGGGCTGCACGTCGTCGCGGTTGCGCGGAATCTTGAAAAACTTGAGCAGGTGTGCGCCGAAGTAAACGCGGCGGGTGGCTCGGCCGAGCCGCTCGCGTGCGACATCGGCGACGCCAAGGCCTGGGCCGCCGCGTTGGAGCAGATCGGCGACAAGCATGGCCGCGTCGACGTCCTGGTGAACAACGCCGGCATCACGCGTGACGATTTGATCCTCCGGATGGAGGACGAGGCGTTTGACGAGGTAATCAACACGAATCTCAAAAGCGCGTTCGTATCGATCCGTTCCGCGGCCCGGCTGATCATGCGTTCGAAGACCGGCCGCATTATTAACATCAGCAGCGTGGCGGGCGTGGCGGGTAACGCCGGGCAGGCCAACTACGCGGCGAGCAAGGCCGGCTTGATCGGCCTTTCCAAGAGCGTCGCCCGCGAGCTGTCGCGCAAAGGCGTGACGTGCAACGTGATCGCGCCCGGGTTCATCACGACCGACATGACCCAGGTGCTGCCGGACGAATTGAAGGAGACGGTAAAAAGCAACATCCCCCTCCGCCGATTCGGCGAAGCGGCGGAGATCGCCGCCGCCGTCGCCTTCTTCGCAAGCCCGGATGCCGCCTACATCACCGGACAGGTGCTGTGCGTGGACGGGGGGATGGTGATGTGAGGGGGAAGTTGCTGGTTGTCAGTTGTCAGTGGTCCGTTGTCCGTTGTTAAACCTGTCCTCCAGACCTGGCCGCAATTACTTCAGTAGTGCGGCATTGTCTCAGGCAACTGACAACTGACCACGGACAAGGGACAACGGACCAATTTGCAAATGAACAGGCTACCGCTATAGTTTTCCCACCCTCGGGCCGCGCGGCTTGAGGTGACGGATTGGATCAGGGCAGGTGGAAAGAACATGGAAGACATCGAGCAGAAGGTCATTGAGATTGTCAGCGAGCAGATGGGCGTGGATAAGAGCGAAATTACGCGCGAAACCCACTTCATCAACGACCTGAACGCCGACTCGCTGGACACCGTAGAGCTCGTCATGGAGTTCGAGGACGAGTTCGAGCTGTCGATCCCCGACGAAGAGGCCGAGAAGATCCAGACCGTCGGCCAGGCGATCGACTACATCAAGGAACATTCCGGCAAGTAATACGCGGAATTGTTTCTGGGCCGGCGGCCCCATGCGCGGTC
>JAQGHP010000756.1 GCA_028288775.1 Phycisphaerales bacterium
GATGGCGGCATTGCTGAACAAGAAGGTTCCCGCGGTCGCAAACGGGGCGGCCCATTCCGGCCCGTCCATGCGGATCGCCGGCGAGCAGCAGCACGCCCAGGCCGCGTAATCGCCGGCCGCTAGGGCCGGTTTCACAATCGAAGACGGGGAAGCCCGGGTCAGCGTGATGCGCTGGCCCGGGCTCTTTTTGTGGTACGAAATGCCGGCGGATCAAGGGTGCGGGAAGGCTCCGCGAGCGTCACGGCGTCGGCGAATTCCGCGCCGCGCTGGATAATCTGACAAATTTTTTGCAACAAAAATTTCGCCGATTTCGTGAGAAATTTGTTTTTTTCTGAGACACTACACGATATATCCGGGGGTTAAGGCTCATAGGCAACCGGGAAACAACCATCAGTGCGATACCGCTTCCGAGGATTGGTCAGGGACACGGGCAAGCCCGTCGAGGGGCACGTTGAGGCGGATACTGAGGAGTTCGCCTTTCATTTGTTGGCGAACAACGGGATCGTCACCGAATCGCTGCGCCCCGATCCGCGGCCCGAGGACCTGCGCCCCGTCTCGCCAACGCCGCCCGCCTCCCCTTTATTGCCCCCGATGGCCCCCATGCCGCCCGGCATCGCGCGCCCCGCAAGCCCGGTGGCCGGGATGCCCCCGACCACCGCATACGCTCCGCCGCCCGGCTACGCGCCGCCGGCCATGGCGCAAAATCAGCAGGCTTACCCGGGCCAGCCCCCGGTTGATAATTCGCCCATCCCCGGCGCCCCCGAGATGGTTAACGCCATCGACAGCGCCCTCGACAGCAGCAGCTCGCAGATCGAATTCGACGCCCTCAATGAAAAGTTCCGCGGCAAGAAGGTCTGGGTCATCGACCGAGACAAGATCAAGCGCAACGTGGCCCGCGTCGTCGACAACGCCCTCAAACAAAGCCTCAAGGACGATGCCGGCACCAGCGAAACCCGTGAGCGCGTTGCCGAGGCCATCGAAGGGCTCTTCAAAGACAACCGCAACCTCACCAGCCAGCAGAACCTCAACAGCCAGCATCTGGACAAGCAGGTCAGCCGGCTGGCCAACCTCCTGAAGAATTTCGAGAGCTCCCTCGCCACCATGCAGTCGGCGATCCGTGGGATCGGTAGCGGCGGCGGAGGAGGCGGGGGCAGCTTCACCCCGCGGCGATACGTCGGCCAGCAGCAAAAGGGACTCCACGAAGAGCAGAACGCCGTGCTGCTGGAAATCTTCAAGTCCAACATCGAGCTGCTTCGGAACATGGAAGACGAGATGCGCCGCGTGAACAACGACGCCGACATCCCGCAGCCCGCGGAATCGGCCAACCCGGCGACGTAATGCGCCGAGCCCCGCGTCCGGGCGTCCGTCCGCACCGCGAGCGGTGCGAAGAAGTTTTTTAAAGTGACGAGTCAATACATAATTTTCCATCCCTTTCGCCCGCGTCCGCTGTGGTAATATGCCGCCTTCCACATTTGTGGACCAAGCCAACTAACCCCGTTTCAGGAGAACGACCCCCATGCTCGACAGCAACTCACCCGCCGCCGCCCGTCCGGTGGTGCCCCAGCCCGGCAAAACCATTCTTTCCGGCAGCGACATCGACACCGGCGTTTCCGCCAAGGCGATGCTCCTGGGCATCGACTTGGGCACCAGCCGATCGTCCATCGTCTCGTACAGCGGCACGCGCAAGACCGTGGAGACCTACGTCGGCTTCCCCAAGGACGCCGTCAGCCGCAAGTTCCTCAAGCAGGACGTCGTCTTCGGCAAAGCCGCCCTCGATAACCGCCTGGCCGTTGACCTGTACCGCCCCCTCGAAAAGGGCGTGATCAAGGGCTCCGAGGAAGCCAACAACGACCCCACCCGCCGCGATAAGAACCTCCAGGCCGCCAAGCTGCTGCTCAAGCACCTGGTTGACCTCGCGAGCCCCGGCCGCGACGAGATGCTCTTCGGCGTCATCGGCGTGCCCTCGCTTGCCACGCAGAAGAACAAGCAGGCCATCCTTGAAATCGCCCGCCAGGTGCTCGACAGCGTGATGATCGTCTCCGAGCCGTTCACCGTCGCCTACGGCATGGAGAAGATGGCGGACGTGCTGGTCATCGACATCGGTGCAGGCACGACCGACTTGTGCCGCATGCACGGCACCGTTCCCACCGAAGAAGACGAAGTCAGCTACACCATCGCCGGCGACGCGGTGGACCAGAAGCTGCACGACCTGATCATGGCCCGCTACCCCCGCGCCCAGATCACCGTCAACATGTGCAAGTCGATCAAGGAAGGGTACGGCTTCGTCTCCGATACCAAGGACCGCGTCGTCGTCACCTTCCCCGAAGACGGCAAGCCCTCGCCCCACGACGTCACCGATGAGGTGAAGGCGGCCAGCGAGATCCTCGTCGCCCCGATCGTCGAGGGCATTCAGAAGCTCGTCTCCAGCTTCAACCCCGAATTCCAGGAACGCCTCCGCCACAACGTCATTCTCTCCGGCGGCGGCGGGCTGATGCGCGGCCTCAACAAGCGCATCGAAGACGCCATGAAAGAGTACGGCGGCGCACGCGTCACCGTCGTAGACGAACCCCTCTACGCCGGCGCCAACGGCGCGCTCCAACCCGCCATCGATATGCCCGGCGAATCCGGGCAACACCTGCGTTATTTGCCGCGGTTACGACGCCGAATGAAGCAAGCGACTCCGTCCGCCTATTGAGGTGGACGG
>JAQGHP010000758.1 GCA_028288775.1 Phycisphaerales bacterium
GTTCTACATCTACAACTTTCCCGGTTCGATGGAGATCGCGGCGATCTTCCGCCCCAACGTAAAATACGAGCAGGGGATGATCACCGATCTGGAGACGCCGGAAAACGTCTTCCACGTGGACCGCGCCGCCAACCTCGTCTTTTTTCTCGGGCAGGAGCCCAACCTGTGCTGGCAAGCGTTCGCGGACGCTATCTTCACGATGGCGCGCGACATGGGCGTCACCCGCATTCTTTTCATGGGGAGCTTCGGAGGCACCGTGCCGCACACGCGCGAGCCGCGGATGTTCGGCTCGGTGTCGCAGGATTCCCTTCGCCCCATGCTGCGCGAGCACGGCGTGCGCCTGAGCGACTACGAAGGCCCGTCCGGTTTTTCCACCCTGCTGCTCGCGCAGGCACCGCGGCATGGGATTGAGATGCTCAGCATCGTCGCCGAGATCCCCGGATACCTGCAGGGCCTGAACCCGCTGAGCATCGAAGCCGTGACCCGCCGGATCGCGGGACTGCTGAATCTCTCGGCGGACTTCAACCGCCTCCGTGCCGCCAGCAACGAGTGGGAGGCGGAAGTGACAGAGGCGGTAGCCGCGGACGACAAGCTCGCCGCGACGGTGCGCAAGCTGGAAGAGCAGTACGACAATGAGCTGATAGGCGTCGCCACGCCCGAGAGCGACGGAATGGAGCAGGAGTCGGACGCGGAGGATGAGGAGTGAGTGGGGGAGGTGGGGCGTGGAATGTGGGCCTGAAACGTGCGTCTGAAACGTGAAACGTGAAACGTGAAACGTGAGAAGACGCGGCTAACCCATGTCTTCTCACGTTTCACGTTTCAGACGCACGTTTCGGTAGTCACATTCCACGCCCACTTCTCACTACTTCGCCTTCTGCGGCGGGTTGCTTACAACGAAGAGGCGGCCGTCTTCGGCCAGGACGAGGAGGTCGTCGGCGCCTTCGTTGCGGGGATGGATTGCGTACTTTGCGCGGGCGCTCGTGATGCTTACGGGGAGCCCTTTTTCGGGCGTTAGGTCCACGCCGGCGTCGGGGTCGCAGAGGAAGGCGCCGAAGCCTCGGTTGACGAGCGACGCGACGCCGTCGCCCGTGGTGAGGAGCAGGTCGGAGCGCTTGTCGCCGTTGATGTCGAGGACGGTGAAGGCGGGGTTCTTCAGGCCCTGGGCGAAGGGCTTGACGGTGGAAAGCGGGTCGCCGGTGAGGCGGTCGAAATCGGCGGGCGGGGCATCGCCGGTGACGGGGTGGAGCGTGATGGTGGATTCGGTCGCGACGAGGACGGAAAGTTTTCCGTCGCCGGCCCAGTCGCCGAAGGCGGCGGCGAGGGGCGGTGCCGCAGCGGGGATTTTCTTCTCCGGGCGTTTGGGCCAGGGCTTGCCGGGTGCGCCGGGGTTTTCGAACGTCAGCAGGCGGCCATCCGCCAGCAGCACGACGGCATCGGGCTTTCCATCATTTGTCGCGTCCGCCAATATTTCGGCAACAATTGCGACGCCTTCGGGCACATCCAATGGTGGGATGACCGCGGAGAATTTTTGCCCATCGTTTAGGTAAAGTGTCTTGCCGATGAGGAGCGCGGGTTTGCTGCTGGCGTTTACGTCGCCTGCCGCGATGGCGGTGCCGGTCGCGCCGGCGAGGCCCCATTTCTCCGTCGCGTCTGCGTACCCATCACCCAACGCGAGGAAGAGTTTTACGCCCTCAGCGGTGCCCACCAGCAGGTCGGGCTTGCTATCTCCATTGACATCCACGGCGAGCAGGAACGTCGGCTTGGTGACCGCAAGCTTCGCCACCTCCTTCGCGCCGCCCTGGAAGAATTTGGAATCGACGGCGTTGAGGAGCGTTGGCTTGCCGGCCTTGAGTTCCTCCATCACGCGGACGAGGGCGGCGGTGGTCCCGGGGAAATCGCGGTGGCCGGTCGGGTCGATCTGAATCGCCCGCCAGATCGGCGGCTGCGCATTGGGGACCGGCAGCGCCCGCAGCCACGTGTCCGCGACGTGGACGACCGTCAGCGTCGGGTCCGCGAGCAGCACCACCGGTTCGCCGACCTTCACGTTTGCGATTGCGTCCGCGGTCTTGCCGGTGAGCTGAACGCGGTATTGCTGTGGAGCGGGAGCGCCTTTGAGCGTTTGCGCGGTGGAAATTTCCACGACATGCTGGGAAGCATTGACAGCCGTGACTTTGCCGACGCTGACTGATTTTGAAACGTCGTAACGCTTGGAAACGGGCAAGTCTACTTTGATGACCGCCGAGGCCGTGGCGGCGAAGGCCAGCGGCAGGCAGAGCGGGATAAGCGCGCGGAATACGGACGGAAACTTTCGAAGCACGGTCACTCCTTAAACTCCGGTCACCTCTCTTCCGCAATCGGGGAAAGGGACCGGGTGAGGGACGAACGTCACGTCGCGCAGTAATTCCGGACTAGGTAGGGTGGGTGTACTCGCCCACCGATTGTTTGCAGGTCAGTCAATCGGTGGGCGAGTACACCCACCCTACATTGCCCGCTAACGGTTCAAGGGTTCCGGGACTTCGCGTTCATGGTCACTTTGAACTTTTGAACTTTCAACCCTTAAACCTTTTCCGTTACGCGACCCGCAGCGCCGCACGAAACAGGAACAGCACCGGAAGATACGCAGCAATGTACAGCAACAGCCAGCCGATGTCCCACGTGGCGAGCCGGCGTGCGGCGGCGAAATGTTCCCATTTTTCCAGCCGGGCAAAGGGCCTCAAGAATACGGGCTCGACGTGGTCGTTCCCTGCGACGTAAGCGACCCGCACTTCCCGGATCGGCGATTTCGCGGGCCCTTCGGCGCGCTTCGGAGCGGGGGGATATTTGTCGCCTAGCACGGCGTTGAGCGTTACCGGGGCGCCGGTCGTTGTCGACACCGTGAGCGGGTAGCGGCCACGTTGTTTGTGGTGCGAGGTCACGCTCCAACTGACCGGTTGCGGCGGGACGCCCGCGTCCAGATAGGCCTTGAGATCCGCCGCGGCGGTGAGGCGGCCGAAATCGGGGGCACGCTTTAATTCCCACTGCTCATCGGGCATCGCCGGCTGCGTGTTGTAGAGCGCGAGGAGCCGCTGCAGCGTCTTCTTGATGGGCTCGGGTTTTTGCGTCGCGACATCCGCGGTTGTCAGGCCGGGCGGGAGATTGAGCGTCACGTCGCCTTCGTAGTCGGCGTCGAGCATTGCCGTGACGTGAATGGCCGAATCGGGCGGCGCGTTCCAGGCGTCGATGGCCGCCCGCTCCTTGAGCCAGACGAAGGTCATTACCATCGGCCCCAGCAGCAGCCCCACCGGCACCATCGCGGCCATCAGCGTGCGAAACTGCACGGGGGCGGCGAGGCGCGCCATCGCGAGCCGCCGCGGGGAATTCTTGGGGAGGGATGCGGATTGCCCTTGGAGAAGCGCGGCGCGGCGCTTCGCTTCGAGAAGACGATTGTTATCTGTGGCGAAGCGTTGGACGAGCATCGTGAGGGTGGCGACTGCCGCGGCAAGGACCGCGACGGTCGAGGGCTTACCCCAACTGCGGATCATCGGCCAGAGGAAAGAATCCAGCACAGCGAGCGACCGCTGGTAGACCCAATCTTCGGGGAGCAGGAATGCAGCCAGAAGATAGACTGCCCAGACGAGCGCGACGATGTTCCGCGCCTTGGCCGCGAGGCGCTCGCGCCGGCCGGGGGGCGGGGGGATGAGCTCGCGCGGGACGTGTACGTCCTGCGGGTCGATCTCATCGGAGGCGTGTTGCGACGCCATGACCGCAGCGTCGGCAGCGCGGACGACGTGCCCGCGACGGCCGTCCACGTGGATCGCTTCGCCTTCCTGAAACATGCGGGTTGCGTCGGGGAGTACGACGGCGGGCAGGCCCATTTCGCGCGCGACGACTGCGCCGTGGGAGAGGGTTCCGCCGCACTCGAGCACGAGGCCGGCGGCGTTGACGAAAAGCGGCGTCCAGGAGGGGTCGGTGCTCGGGCAGACGAGGATGTACCCGCGGCCCATTTCCCCTGGCTCGGTGGGCGACTTGCGGATGCGCGCGGGGCCGGCGGCTTCGCCGGACGAGACGGCGAACGCCTTGTATCCCCCCGCCGATTGAATCTCCGCGACTTCGCCCAGCGTCTCGATCGCCGGCGCATCAATCACCCGCGGCAGCGACACTTTCGCCTCAGCCTTGTAAGCGGATTTCCGCTGTGCGATGAGATGGTGCGGCGCGAAGCCGACGCGCAGGGAGTCGAAGAGGTCTTCGCGGGTGAGATAAAAAACGTCCTCGCCAATTTCGAGCCGCCGGCCGGCTTCGAGCGCCACGTCGCGGAGCAGGTCGTAGCCGAGCATGAGGAAGTCTTTGCCGTCTTCGCGGAAGGCGACGTACCGCCGAACCAGATCGACGCGCCGGTTCAGCTCCGCGCGGTCGGCCTTGGGCAGGCGGGCGGCAAGGGCCTCGATGCGGGTTGCGATTTCCTTGGAATGCCGTTGATGGCGGTCGAGCGGGCTGTCACCGCCCTTTAATCGCCCCGCCATTTCCATGACTGCCTGTGGCGATTCGCGCCAGCGGGCCGCGGCTAAGTCGAATTCGCCAGCCGCCCGATGGCCGTGGTCGGCGATCCACTGTTCCGCGGACCGCGTGCCCGCGCCGACTTCATACAACTCGGCATCCGCGGCGACCGTACGGTTGGGCGGCCCGCCGGAGCTGATGACCTGCGCCAGGTCGTCCGGGTCTTCCTCCCAGAAATTTTCTTCGAGGAACGCCCGCAGTTCGCCAAGCGCCATTCCGCTGATGAGGCTCGGCATCAGCGATTGCGGCGCGAACTCGTCCAGCACCTTCTGCTCGCGCTGCTGCCAGAGCTCGATCAGTTGATCGGCCGTGAGGGCGGCGAGGTCTTGCAGCTTTTCCGCCGACACCCATTGGGCGAAGGTGGGGAAGATTCCATTATTCAGCCGCTGGTCGAGCGCCCTCGATAGCTCCTGCAATTTCGCGTTCACCGCGCCCAGCCGCCGGCCGGCGCCCATGCGTGCGCGAAATGAGCCCCGCGGCAGCGTGGGGGGCGTCTGCGACGCGTCCGGGCTGCGCTTGAGTTCTTCCAGGTCGTAGGCGAAGGGAAAGTTCTCGAAGAACATTTCCGGCGCGCGGGACGCGTCCATATAGACGCGGCCGGCGATGCGCTCGAGGAAGCCTTCTCGCCGTGCCACTGGCGACGGGTCGAACCCCGCCTCGCGGTACATCGCCCCAAAGCCCCCTTCCCCCGACATGAAGCGCTCGATCACGCTCCAGGTCAGCGGCGTCGGGTGCGGCAGCGTCTCGGCCAAGTTGTGCAGCGCCCACGGGCCGCGGCCCACAGTAATCTGTTCACGGAGGTGCTGCCGCGTCGTGCGCAGCACTTCCTCGTAGGCCTCGGCTTCCTCCAATGTGGTGATCGGGCGCGATTGGAGGAGATACAACTCCCCTTCGAACAGCGCCCATTCGATGTCCTGCGGCGCGCCGAAATGGTCGGCGGCGAGCTTGCCGAGCTCCCAGAGTCGCAGCACATCCGGGCCGCGGAGGCACGGCAATTTGCGGCGGGAATCTTCCACCGGCCGCTCTTCGTGCGCCCCGGCGGGCAGGTAGACGCGCTTGTCGGCAATGGCCGCATGAAGCACGCGGCCGGTCGCCCGGTCGAGCCGTAGCACATCCGGTTGCACCCGGCCCGACACGACCGATTCGCCCAGCCCCCAGCTCGCCTCGACAAGCATCTCCCGCCGACCGCCCGTCTGCGGATTGGCGGTGAAGAGCACACCCGCCACGTCTGCCGACACGAGTCGCTGCACCAGCACGGCCATTGCCACGCGCGATTGCTCGATGCCATGTTCCTTCAGGTACGTGCGGATGCGCGGGCTGTCGAGGCTCGCCCAGCAGCAGCGCACGGCGTCGAGCAGCGCGTCTTCGCCACGAATGTCGAGAAAGGTTTCGTACTGCCCGGCCATGGAAGCCGCGGCCATGTCCTCGGCGGTTGCGGAAGAGCGCACCGCAACCGGCCCGCTGCCCAGGGCCTCGTAGGCCCGGCGAATCTCCTCGGCAATTTCAGAAGGAAGCATCGCGGGTGGCGTGCCATTGCCATCACCATTGCCGTTGCTTCCCGCGCCGTTGGACTGCGCGAAGCGGTAGGCGCGGGTGGTGACGACGAAGGCATCGGGCACGGTGAAGCCGGCGCGCACGAGCCGACCAAGGTTCGCGGCCTTGCCGCCGACGAGCGACTTGTCGCGGCAGTCGATCAATTCCTGCGTAAATCCGACCGGTCGATTCATTCGCCCGACCTCGCTCCCAGCAGGCACCGCACCCCATGGTTCTCGGTGCCGACGAACAGACGGCCCCCAATGATGCAAGGCGTGGACATCGTCTTGCCCGTGACTGGCTTCGCCGGGTCGTTGATGTTCCGTAGTTGCCCGAGGATCTTTCCCGTCCGGGCGTCGAGGCGCGCGAGATACCCGTCGCTGCTGATCGCGTAGACGTCCGTCCCGTCGAGCACGCAGCCGGCCAGCACCGGCGAGTGGCCGTTGACGGGCGTGTGCCAGGCCACTTTGCCGTCCGCGATGTTCAGCGCGATGACTTCGCCGCTGCGACACGGGCAGATGAGCTTGTCTTCATAATGAGCGATCGCCCCCAGCACCGCGTCGTCGAGCTTCGCCTCCCATCGCGGCAGGCCGGTCTTGCGATCGAGGGCCACCACGACGCCCTGCGGGTGCGGGTCGGCGTTTACGTAGTCGCTGTTGCCGGCCCCCGCGATCACCAGATCGTCCGCCAGTGTGATCGTCCCCGTGGCGGGGTAGGCGATCTTCGTGCGCCAAACCACGCGGTTCAACTTCTTGGCGCGAAGGTCTTCATCGCTTTCACTGCGGAGGGCGACGACCGCGTTGCCGTTAAAACCGCTGCCAATGTAGACGATGCCCTGATCGTCGATGGCGGGGGAACTTTCGGGGTCGTTGACCGGCTGGCGCCAGAGCACAGTTCCGTCCGAGATGCGCACCGCGAAGACGAACCCCGGGTCGCCCGTGGCGCGGTGGCTGGCGTCTTCGATCGCGCCCGCGCCGACGACCGCTACGTCGCCAAAAATTGCGGGCGAGGATTCCACGTGCAGCGGCGTCTTGGCGCGCCAGCGCAGGTCGCCCGTGGCGGCGTCGAAGCAGAGCAGGGAGCAGTCGTGGTCTTCGTGAAGGCCTTCGCCGACGATCAGGTACTTGCCGTCTTTGGAAAGGGCAGGCGAGCTGAAGAATGGGCGGAGCAGGTCATCGCCTCCATCGGTCTTTTGCCAGACTACTGCGCCGTTTGAGGAGGAATCGAGGCAGGTCAGCACACCGATGAGCCCGGCGGCGCTGACCTGGCAGCCTGCCGCGTAGACGCGATTTCCCGCCACGGCCGGGGAAGAAAGGAACATGACTTCCGAATCGGCGGGCTTATAGCTCCATTCGCCCTTATGAAGAATATCGCGTGCGACCTGCGCCCAGTCAGGCGCACCCGGGGGCCGCAGCCCGCCGGAGTACGTCGCGGCCTGGAGCGGCACGGGCCGGAGGAACCACCACGTGCCCAAGCCAAGCGCCGCGGCGCTGGCGAGTGTGATGAGCGGTACGAGCGGTTTTTCGCGGCAGATTCGCAGCAGTTCGCGCGGTTTGAATAGCACCGCCGCGAAGCTGGTGAGGCCCACCAGGATGGTCGGCAGCACCGCAGCACCGGCGCTCATGAAAATGGGGACTACGGAAACGACTTCCATGCCGAATGCTTCCCTACTGGACCGGGGGTGAGAAAAGGCGGAACTCCCGTCCCGCGCCGGGCGTCATTGTATCATTAGACGGGCCCAAATGGTTTGTTGCGGGCCGATCGGTTCAAGCGGTGAAGGGGAAGAGATGAACCGCCAAGACGCCGAGACGCCGAGAAGAATTTTTTGATAGTAATAATGCACCGCTCTTCTTCCCTTGGCGTCTTGGCGCCTTGGCGGTTCAAAATCTGAATTTCCGATTGCAGCCACATAGGTGGCGTACTCGCCCACCATTGTCGCTCGATCGGTCGGCGAACAGCCCCTGTAGGGTGGGTGTACTCGACCACCATTTGTCACGACCGCGGTCGACGAACGGTGGGCGAGTACACTCACCCCACTTGATTCGGCTGATTTGCCGCGTGGCCCGGTGTTTGGGGCACCTCTCCGTGCCGCGGCGCATCCGTAGTGATATTCCGGGTTGTTGTTCAGGGAACAACAGGGCAGTATGTTGCCCGTACTCTGGAGTATATAGAGCAGTTCTCGGGGATGTTCACCTGCCGGAGGCATGGATGAGACGAACGCTTGGCCGGGCTCGTCGTGGATGGGGAGGTCTGGCGATCGGGGCGGCAATTTGTGCCGCACCGGGGGTGACGCCCTCGCTTCTCGCAGACGCACCGCCGAAACAACTCTCGCCGGATGACGCGGCGGCGATCGAGCTCAATACCGCACGCCGGGCGTTCAACGAGCAGAAATACACCTTCGCCG
>JAQGHP010000761.1 GCA_028288775.1 Phycisphaerales bacterium
CGGGTCGGCCGCGTAGGAGACGTACACAAGGTTTGACCCCGTCGCCCATTTGCTGTGCGGCGGCTTATCCAGAACCCGCACGAACGGCCGCCCCTTGTAAAACTCGCGCGCTGCCTCCGCGCATTGCTCCGTCGTCACCTTCCCCCGCGCATAGCAGGTCGAAAGAACGCCCCGCGTCATCGGCACGAGGTGCGGCGTAAAGGTCAGCAACACGCTCTCCCCCGCAAGCTGCGAGAGCGCCTTGTTCATCTCCGGTAGATGGGCGTGCTTGAGCAACCCGTAAGCGGAAACGTCTTCGTTCACCTCCGCATACCCGAACGTCCCGCCGCCCCCGCGACCCGCACCGCTGACGCCGCTCTTGGCGTCGATGATGATGCCCGCCGGATCGACCAGCTTGTTCGCAACGAGCGGCGCGAGTGCCGCCAAAGAAGCCGCGGGATAACACCCGGGATTCGCCAAGCGGGTTGCGCCGCGGATCTTCTCGGGCCACACATCGGCCAGGCCGTAGGTCCAGCCCTCGACGAATCGATGGTCGCCGCCGATGTCTACGATGCGCGTAGTCGGGCGTACCTTCGCCAGGGCTTCCTTCGATTCCCCCGAGGGCAGCGATGCGAACAGCAGATCAAGATCGGGAAGTTTTTCCGGATCCCATTTCTCGATTACGATTTCGCCCAATTCGGCTGGAATGCCGGGAAATCGCTCGATGAGTTTTTGCCCCGCGCTGCTCTCTCCCGCGGCATAGACGACGTGGAAATTAGGATGCGACGCGCAAAGGCGCAGCGCCTCGCCCCCGCCGTATCCGCTGATGCCGACGATTCCGACCGTAAACTTGGCGTTCGCAGCGGGTGATGGTTGATCGGATGTCGAGCGGTCCCGTACCGGATTCACTGTTGTCACCTGATTCATGTCCTTCTGTTACAATTCATGGAATGACCGCCCGCGAAGCGATCCGCATGGTCGAGGCCGATGGTTGGTACCGGGTTCCTGCGACGGGCGGGCATCTTCAGTTCAAACACCCGACCAAGTCAGGCCGGGTCACGATTCCCGGGAAACCCGGAAAGGAAATCCCGCCGGGCACGCTCAATAGTATCAAGCGTCAGGCGGGTCTCAAATAAACTGAGGAGCAACCGATGCGATACGCGGTAGTGATCGAGAAGGGAAAGAAGAACTACGGGGTATACGTTCCCGACGTTCCCGGCTGCGTGTCAGTCGGCGACACCGTCGAGGAATGCCTTGTGAATATTCGCGAAGCGTTGCAGACGCACCTGGCCGGCATGCATGAGGACGGGGACCGCGCGCCCGATCCCGTGTCCCTCGTGGACTATGTCGAGGTGACCATGGCCGCGTCTTTGCCCGGCCCCGCCTCCGGGAAACGGCGATTGGCCGGCGCTAAAGCAGCCTCCTGACATTCAGATACACCGGCTTTCGAGAGAAAAGAACCCCCGCATTTATAACCCCATGCCCACTCCGGTTGCGGTACAATTCTTGCAAGAATGGATTTCCTAAAGACCGTCGGCGGAAAGATCGTTTCGGGGCTGGTCGCCGTGGCGGTGATCGGCGTCGCCATCTCGTGGTGGCAGATGGACCCCGAAACGCGCCAGATGCTGCTCAGCGGCACGGGGCGCATCCTGAGCTGGCTGCTGGTGGTGATCGTCGTCCCGTGGGTCAGCTTTTTCCTGATCGCCAGGGTGGCGAAGCTCGAAAGTAATGCGGCGGGGGCGGTGCTGGTGCTGCTATATACCGTTATTGAAGCCCTCGTACTGGCGTGGCTCTTTCATTGGACGATCCACGGCGCGACCGCAATCGTGTTCTTCAGTGCGGCGGCCCTTCTGGCTGGCGTCTATAATCTGTTCGCGTGCGACTGGATCGCGGAAAAGGTACAGTGACGCGGCGCTCCTTGGCCAAGAGGGAGTAGTGACCACATGGCTAACGTCAATCAACGTGTCGGCGAATACGTCCTGCAGGACAAGATCAATAGCGGGGCGTTCGGCGAAGTCTGGAAGGCGCACCACCACGTGTGGACCGACCAGCTCGTCGCCGTCAAAATCCCCACCGACCCCCAGTTCCTCCGCAACCTGCAGCGCGAGGGCGTTGCCATCCATGGCCTCGTCCACCCCAACATCGTCCGCGCCATTGGCTTTGATCCCTACGCGGAATTGCCGTACCTGGCCATGGAATATGTGCCCGGCACGAGCCTGCGGCCGTTGATCCAGAAGCGGTCACTTTCTGTCCCCGACGCCGTCGCAATCATGCGGCAGGTTTTGGCCGGGCTGGGCTACGCCCACCAGCAGAACATGGTGCATCGCGACGTGAAGCCGGAGAATATTCTGGTCCATGAGCGCGCCTTCCACGAAGGATTCGGCGCAGAGGGCGTCATCAAGGTCACCGACTTCGGCCTGGGCCGGGCGACCTCGAGCCCTTCGATGAACTCGATTGCCTATTCGCAATCGATGGATACCGACGCCGCTAGGGAGATTGCCGGCACGCTCGATTACATGCCGCCGGAGCAGCGCTCGGGCGCGCCGGTGGACCCGCGTGCCGACCTCTACGCCTGCGGGGTCATGCTCTACGAAATGCTCACGGGCGAGCGGCCCGCCGGCACCGATTTGCCCAGTGATTTAAATCGCCTCGTGCCGCGAAGTCTGGACGAGGCGTTCCGCAGGTCGTATGCACGGCTGGACAAGCGGTTTACCTCGGCGGACGAGTTTCTCAAGGCGATGGGGAGCAATGCCCCGCCGCCGTTGCCGATCCCCCGGCCGGGGCCGGTCGCGCACGCGCCGCATATGCAAGCGCCGCTGCCCAAGGGCGTGCGGCCGCCCGCCCGCGTGCAGTGCCCGCAGTGCCGGCAATCGGTGGACGCTTCGGACCAGTTCTGCATGCACTGCGGCGTGCAGATCGTCGAGAACGTGCGGCGATGCCCGCAGTGCGGCGCCTACCCCGACGCTGCGGACCAGTATTGCATTTTCTGCGGGCAGACGCTGGCGTCGCATTTGACGCCGGTATGAGGTCTACAATCGGCCGTCCGGGCGTCGTAAGAGCAAGGACGCGGTTATGCATTTGGTATTCGCAACATTGATATTCATCGCGGTCGTCATCGTCACCGTCGTCCTCTTCGGGGGATGGGTGTTGATGACGGTCATCCGCGCGATTGCCCGGCTGCTGGGCGGGCCTCGACCCGAACCGGTTGCCCGGCGGCTGGCCTACAGGCCGCCTTCGGAGCAACGGGTCGTGCGTTGTCCGCAGACGCGGTGCATGGCCGACAATCCGGTCGGCGCGCGCTTCTGCCGACGCTGCGGTCAGGCCATCGAAGCGGGACGGGCGGCGCGGGGTGCGACAGGTAGCTTGAGGTAAGTGAAGAGTTCGGTGTGAAGAGTGCAGAGCAAAGGATCTTGGGTGGCATCGACTGTCATGGTTGCATCCGGGTATCCAACTTCAGGCGCGCCGGCCGCCGGGCAGGATGATCTGGCGACGGTGGTGGTGCGCCGATTGGAGAGACGTCGCTCAGCCCCGCCATCATGGGGATTGGTAAAGACGATTGTGCTGGGCGTGCCGACGTTCGGGCTGCTGCCGCTGCTGGTGTGGCCTTTCCGGTTTCGCGAGTACGTGACGGATGAGGCGGAAGCGCTGCAGGAACTGGCCGAATGGGCGCGGGCGCGCGGGCGGAGGCCGGCGGCGGTGGGGCCGTTGATGGCCGCGGCGGAAGATACGTCGTTCAAAACTCTCCCGCTCATCATCTCCATGTTGCTCGCAATTTTTGTCGTCGGCGCCTTCTTCCTTCAGTTCACGAATTTCATCCCCTTTACGCTCGATAGCTTGCTGGGCTGCACGTACTACTACACTGGCGCGCCAACCGCTTCGCCCTTCGGCTCCCGCATTCATCTGCTCTATCTGGCGTGGTGCGTGGCCCTGTCTCTGGGGTATGTGCTGCACTGGGCGCAGGTGCGCGGGCACGTGGCGGACGTGACGCGGTTCGTCGCCCGCTTCAACCCCGTTGTTGAGGCCGAGGGGTTGCCGCCGGTGCGCGGGCATCGTCTGCCGGTCGGCATTTTCCGGCCGCTGTGGGTGTTGGCCGCGATCATGCTGGCGGTGTACGGCGCGTGGTGGGGCATCCCGATGGTATTGGCGGGAATGGCCCAGAGACGATATACCAACGTAACGGGCCGGGCGATTCGCTGTGAGCTGGCCAAGCGGGTGAAGGACATGGCGTCGATGCGCCGCGAGCCGATTGTCGCCCAGGCGCCGCCCGCCCGCCGATGCGGCAACCCGCGATGCCTGGCGACACTGCCTCCCGCGGCACGGTTCTGCACGCGGTGCGGGACGGCCGACCGGACGCCCGCATAGCGGCCGCAATTGGAATATAATCGTCAATAGCATGAAGAGCAGCGCCGACCCAACGATCCACCGCCACCGCGAACAGCAGATCATCCAGCACGTGGAGAAACTGCTGGCGGACGAGCGCCTCCGCGTCGATACGACCCAGGGCCGCCGGGCCGTGACGGCGTACGTGCGCGATGTGAGCCGCTCGGACCGCGCGATCGACCTCAAGCGCCTGATGAGCGACGTCAACATTCCCGACCGCGAATTGCAGAGCCGGATGCCCGTCGGCGAATCGCTGGAAGTGGCGCTCACGCAGACGCGCTGGTTCTTCTTCAAGCAGACGGTGGGGCGGCTGCGGGTGGTGTGCATGTCGCCCGTGCGGGCGCTGCTGGTCGGAGAAGAGCCCAAGCCGATGACGCCCGGCGAGGTGCAAAAGGCGCTGGCCTCCATGCCGCCTTCGCTGGGCGGCGTGCCGGTGACCGTGGTGCTCGCGTCCACGAGCGGCTTCACGCTCGAAGCCCACGAACTCGCCGAGCGGCGGGCGGAGCGGACGGTTATTCTCGTCG
>JAQGHP010000773.1 GCA_028288775.1 Phycisphaerales bacterium
TGAAAGGCGTTCACGGTTCCGGGTTCAGGAAGTGCGTAAAGGCGTGCTTTTCTGAATCCTGAACCCCGAACCCCGGATGGGGCCACTCGACTGTCGGGCCGGGACAGATATACTGTGCAAACCAACCTCAGCGGCGTACCCCACCCCGCCCCTGTTTTTCGCGCGATCGCGGTGAATGTGAGACTCCTGCAACATGGCAATTCGCGTCGCACTCAACCATAAGACATCGTACCAATACGCGCGCCCCGCATGGCTTTCGCCGCAAGTCTTACGGCTGCGGCCCGCGCCGCACTGCCGCACGCCGGTGCTGAGCTACTCACTTACCGTGAAGCCCGAGGGGCATTTCATCAACTGGCAGCAGGACCCCTACGGCAACCGCATCGCCCGGCTGATCTTCCCCAAGCAGACGCGGGTTTTTAGCGTGGAGGTGGATCTCGTCGCCGAGCTGACGGTGGTGAACCCGTTCGATTTCTTCGTCGACAAGGACGCGGAAAATTTCCCCTTCAAGTACGACGCCGTGCTGTCCCGCGAATTGCTTCCATACCTCGAAGCCGAGCCGATGAGCCCGAAGCTGGCGGAGTATGTGGCAAAGATCCGCAAGGAGGGCGTGCGGACGGTGGACTACCTCGTCGAGCTCAACCACCTCCTGAGCAAGGACATCAAGTACCTCATTCGCCTGGAGCCGGGCATTCAGACGCCCGAGCAGACGCTCACGCTGCTTAGCGGCTCGTGCCGCGACAGCTCGTGGCTGCTGGTGCAGATGCTGCGGAATCTGGGCCTCGCGGCGCGATTCGTGTCGGGATATCTCATTCAGCTCGTCGCGGACGTAAAGAGCCTCGACGGCCCCAGCGGCGCGGAGCGCGATTTCACCGACCTGCACGCGTGGGCCGAGGTGTACCTGCCGGGCGCGGGGTGGGTGGGACTCGACGCGACGTCAGGCCTGCTGGCCGGCGAGGGGCACATTCCGCTGGCCTGCTCGGCCGATCCGGTTACCGCGGCGGCCATTACGGGATATTGCTCGTTCGATGACAAGGACGTCGTCACCGCCGACCCGGAGGACGGCGCAAGCCACGGCAACGGCGACGGCCAGGACGACTTCGGCTTCTCGATGAGCGTCACGCGCATCCACGAAGACCCACGCGTGACCAAGCCCTACACCGACGAGCAGTGGTCCCAGATCGAAAACCTCGGCCACCAAGTGGACGCGGACCTTAAACGCGGCGACGTGCGCCTGACGATGGGCGGCGACCCGACGTTCGTCTCGATCGACGACATGGATGGCCCGGAGTGGACCAGCGCGGCCTTGGGCCCGATGAAATATCGGCGGGGCGACGAGCTGGTTCGCCGGCTGCGCACCAAGTTCGCCCCCGAGGGATTTCTGCACCACGGGCAGGGCAAGTGGTATCCCGGCGAGTCGCTGCCGCGGTGGTCGATGGGGCTCTATTGGCGAAAGGACGGGCAGCCGGTCTGGCGCGATAGCGCGCTGATCGCGGATGAAACCAATCCGCACCGCCACACGGAGAATGATGCACGGGCGTTTGGCGTGCGCCTCGCCGAGCGATTGGGCGTCGAGCCGCACTTCCTGATCGCGGGGTTCGAGGACGTCTGGTACCACCTCTGGAAGGAACGACGGTTGCCGGTGAACGTCGATCCGCTCGACAGCAAGCTGGACAACAAGGAAGAGCGATCGCGCCTGGCGAAAATATTCGAACAGGGGCTCGACAAGGCCGTCGGCTATGCGTTGCCGCTACGGCGCGACCGGTACAGCGACGGCAGCGGGGCGTGGGTGAGCGGCGAATGGTTTTTCCGGCCGGAGCGGATGTATTTGATTCCCGGCGATTCGCCGATGGGGTATCGGCTGCCTCTCGATTCGCTGCCATGGGTCGTGAAGACCGATTACCCCTTCCTGCACGAGCTCGACCCGTGGGCCGATCGCGGCCCGCTGCCGACGCGGGATGCATTCTCGCAACAGCGATACGTGGTGGGCGCGCCCGAGCCGCGGAACCCGCGCGGATTTCGCGAGCAGGTGCTCGGCCCCGAGCGTGCAGTCGGCGCGCGGCCGGGGACCGGAGTTGGCGCGGGCGTTGGCGCCCATGCGGGCGTGGGTATGAGCCCGGCGGAGGCGGCGCGCGAGGCCGCGCGCCGCCGGTCGCACACGCCCGATCTTGCTCCCGCTCACGGGCAGTCCGCGCCGTGGATCGTCCGCACTGCTCTTTCCACGCAAGTCCGCGGCGGAGTGCTGCGCGTATTTATGCCTCCAGTGCGGTACCTCGAAGATTATCTCGAGCTGGTCACCGCCATCGAAGACACCGCGGGCGACCTTGAGTTACCCGTGCTGGTCGAAGGCTACACTCCGCCGCACGACCCGCGGCTCAATCAGATCAAGGTGACGCCCGACCCGGGCGTGATCGAGGTCAACACGCATCCCGTCGAGAGCTGGGACGACCTGGTCCGCAACACCACGCTCCTCTACGAGGAAGCGCGGCTCAGCCGCCTGGGCACGGAAAAGTTCATGATCGACGGCCGCCACACGGGCACGGGCGGCGGCAATCACATTGTGATCGGCGGCCCCTCGCCCGCCCAATCCCCGCTGCTGCGCCGGCCCGATTTGCTGCGCAGCCTCGTGGGATATTGGCACAACCATCCATCCCTCTCCTACCTGTTCAGCGGCCTGTTCGTCGGGCCGACGAGCCAGGCGCCGCGCATGGACGAGGCCCGCAACGACCAGGTCGCGGAGCTGGAGATTGCATTCAAGCAGATCCCCGATCACGGCGACGTCCCGCCGTGGCTGGTGGACCGGATCTTCCGCAACCTGCTGGTGGACTCCACGGGCAACACGCACCGGGCTGAGTTTTGCATCGACAAGCTCTACGCCCCCGAATCGCCGACCGGGCGGCTGGGGCTCCTGGAAATGCGGGCCTTTGAAATGCCCCCGCACGCGCGGATGAGCCTCACGCAGCATTTGTTGCTCCGCGCGCTCGTCGCGCGCTTTTGGAAAACGCCTTACACCGATCGGCTGGTGCGCTGGCGCACGGAGATTCACGACCGCTTCATGCTCCCGCATTTCGTGAAGCAGGATCTGGAAGACGTCATCTTCGAGACCAACCAGTCGGGTTACCCCCTCAAGGCAGAGTGGTTCGCGCCGCACATGGAGTTCCGCTTCCCGCACTACGGCTCCGTGCAGCAGCGGGGCGTGGATTTGGAGCTGCGCCAGGCGATCGAGCCGTGGCACGTGCTGGGCGAAGAGCCCGCGGCGGGGGGGACGGTGCGGTACGTCGATTCCTCCGTCGAGCGCCTGCAAGTGCTCGTCAACGGCATGGTCGATTCACGGCACGTCGTCGCCTGCAACGGCGTGCGCGTGCCGCTGCACCCCACGGGCACCAACGGCCAGTTCGTCGCGGGCGTGCGCTACCGCGCCTGGCAGCCGGCCGAATGCCTTCATCCCACGATCAAGGTGCATTCGCCGTTGACATTCGATATTTACGACACATGGTCCGGCCGCGCCATCGGCGGATGCACGTACCACGTTTCCCACCCCGGGGGAAGGAATTACGACCGCTTCCCGGTGAATGCCTACGAAGCCGAAGGCCGCCGCATCGCACGGTTCTACGCGATTGGGCACACGCCGGGATTGACGAAAATCAAAGAGCCGCCGGAGAGCAAGGAGCTGCCGTTCACGCTGGACTTGCGGCGGGCGTGAGCGCTCCCGTGCGCCCAGTCGCAGCGCGCAAGGTCCCGGTGCGGCCATCCCCAGCCCCGGAGGGGCGAGAGACCTTGGCCCACGGCGCGAGCCGTGGGTGGCAATCGTAGCAGATACAATCAGCCCCGGAGGGGCGTAAGAAGCGTATGAT
Organism: Phycisphaerales bacterium; assembly: GCA_028288775.1. Taxonomy (GTDB): domain Bacteria; phylum Planctomycetota; class Phycisphaerae; order Tepidisphaerales; family Tepidisphaeraceae; genus RYN-428. Next base: position 3,852 of record JAQGHP010000773.1, read on the forward strand.
CGAGAGCGCACCTTGAAAGCCGCGCTTCTTACGCCCCTCCGGGGCTGGACGCGTTTGCGTTATTTTCCCACGGCTTGCGCCGTGGGCTAAGGTCTTACGCCCCTCCGGGGCTGCGAACGCCAGTGCGAATTGAACTCCCGCTCAAAGCGGTCTGAAGCTGAACACCCGGCAAACGAATTCCGATAATCGAGTAGTATGCTTTGCGTGCCCCATTACGCGATCGGCCTCGCATGACGATTCAGACGACTGACAACCTCCTCGCCCAGCCCCGCGGCTTTGCCGCGGCGTATCCGGGGCGGCAGAACGGGCGCGACGAGATGATCGAGCCCGATGGCTCGCTGCGCCCGCACTGGCGGATGTTCGTCAACCTACTCGACGACCTGGGCCCCGAAGAGATCCCCAAGCGCTGGGAACAGGCGCGCCGGCTCATCCGCGAAAACGGGATCACCCATAACGTCTACGGCGACCCCAATGGCCTCGATCGCCCGTGGAACCTCGATCTCGTCCCGCTGCTCGTGCCCGCGGCCGAGTGGCGCGAGGTCTCCGAAGCGCTCGTGCAACGGGCGACGCTGCTGGATGCGCTCGTGGCCGATCTGTACGGCCCCGCGCGGTGCTTGACCGAAGGGCTGCTGCCTCCCGAACTGATCTATTCCAACCCCGGCTTCCTCCGCCCCTGCCACGGCGTGGGCGTGCCGCACGGGCAGTGGTTGCACTTGTACGCCGCGGACCTCGTCCGCTCGCGCGACGGCCGCTTCCGCGTCCTCAGCGATCGCACCCAGGCGCCCAGCGGCGCGGGGTATTCGCTGGAAAATCGAATCGTCCTCTCGGGCGTATTGCCTTCGGTCTTCAGACAGTGCAACGTGCAGCGCCTGGCGCCGTTCTTCATCACATTGCGGCAGACGCTCGTCGCGCTCGCCCCGGCCAATCGTGAAAATCCACGCGTCGTTTTGCTCACGCCCGGGCCGTACAACGAAACGTATTTCGAGCACGCCTACCTTGCCCGCTATCTCGGGTATACGCTGGTGCAGGGCAACGATCTCACCGTGCGCGACGCCCGCGTCTACCTCAAGACGCTGGGCGGCCTGCAGCGCGTGGACGTGATCCTTCGCCGGGTGGATGACGATTACTGCGACCCGCTCGAACTCTATCAGCATTCTTTCCTGGGCGTCCCGGGCCTGGTCGAAGCCGTGCGCGAGGGGAACGTGGCCGTGGCCAACGCGCTGGGGACGGGCGTGCTGCAGACGCCGGCGTTTCTGGGCTTCCTCCCCGCGATCTGCCGGAGGCTGTTGGGCGAAGAGCTCAAGCTCCCTTCGGTGCAAACATGGTGGTGCGGCGAAGCCGATGCCCGCCGCTATGTGCTGGAGAATCTTTCGAAGCTGGTGATAAAGCCCGCCTTCGCCACTCCCGGCTCCGACCCGGACTTCGGCGAGGAAATGTCGTCGGCACAGCTCGAGCAACTGGCGGCGCGGATCACGGCGCGGCCGGCGGATTTCGTCGCGCAGGAGCATGTGGAATCGCGCACCGCGCCGGTGATGCTCAACGACCAGATGCAGGCCCGCCGGTTCGTCGTCCGCGCCTATCTCGCGGCCGACGGGGGGTCGTACGCGGTCATGCCCGGCGGCCTGACGCGCGTCACCGCCTCCGCGGATTCACTCGTCGTTTCCTTGCAGAAGGGGGGCGGCAGCAAGGACACGTGGGTGCTGGCTGACGGGCCGGTCGGCCAATCCACTTTGCTCACCACCGCATCGCAGCCGGTCGAATTAAGTCGCGGCGGCGGGGACCTCCCCAGCCGCGTGGCGGACGACTTGTTCTGGCTCGGCCGCTACGTGCAACGCGGCGAGGCGGACGTGCGCGTGGCCCGCAGCCTGTTCGGCCGCCTGACCGACAGCGTCCGCGCCGAAAACCCCGGCATGGTCCCCGCGCTCGTCAGCGCCCTGCTCGGACACGCCCGCGTCCGGCTCGACGAAGGCGCGACGGCCACGATGATCCATGAGGTGTTCAATCCCGCCGGCTACGCGGGGCTGCGCCCGGCCATCGGGCACGTGCAGGGACTCGTCCGCGCGCTGCGCGACCGCGTGTCGGCGGACGCGTGGCGCATCCTCCAGGGCATCGAGCGCGACCTCACCGACTTCGACGCGAACCTCCAGGACGACCAGTCCGCCGGCGTGGTCCACCTGCTCAACCGACTGACCATCGGCTTTCTGGCGTTCGACGGCGTGCTCGCCGAGTCGATGACCCGGGGGCAGGCGTGGCGGTTCCTCGACATGGGCAGCCGCGTCGAACGCGCCATCGCCGTCGCCCGGCTGGTACGCGCCACGCTCGTGGAGGTGGTGCCCGACGAAACCGCGCTGCTGGATGCCGTGCTGGAAATCGCCGACAGCTCCCTCACCTATCGCCGGCGCTATCTCACGCAGCTGGAGGCCCCGGCGGTGGTGGATCTTCTCGTGGCGGACGAGAGCAACCCCCGCGCGGTCGCGTTCCAAATCGCCGCGATCGAGCAGCACCTGGCCGACCTCCCGCGTGAAGCGAGCCACCCGCAGCGCAGCCCGCACCGGCAAATCATCCTCGAGCTCCGCACCCGGCTGCGCCTGGCGGACCTGGGCGCGGCGTGCCATCCTTCGCCCGCCAAGGTGCGGACGGGGCTGCGAGACCTGATGGACGAAATCACCGACCGGCTCGAAGAAGTCGCCGAGTTCGTGAGCCAGATTTACTTCAGCCACGCGCAGACGCCGCGACCGCTGGCCGGGCCGGGCGAGGAGACGCTCAAGTGAAGTACAAGGTCACCCACACGACGCAGTATTACTACGGCGAGCAGGTGCCGCTTTGCCACAACGTCGTCCACCTCAAGCCGCGCGACACCGAGCGGCAGACATGCCTTTCACACGCGATCGGCATCAGCCCCAGCCCGACGACGATGCGCGAGCGGCTCGATTTCTTCGGCAACCCCGTGGAATGGTTCAGTGTGCAGGAGCCGCACGAGACGCTGAAGATCGTGGCCCAAAGTCTGGTGCAGGTGAAGGGGGGCTTCGAGCCGCCGACGGGGCTCTGGTGGCCGGCCTGGGACGAAGTCGCGCGCATGCTCGGCGGCCGTCGCGACGCGGCATTGCTCGACGCCCGGCAATTCACCTTCGACTCGACCTTCGTGCCGATCGACGCCGAGCTGGCGGAATACGCCCGCCCCAGCTTCGCGCCGGGGCGGCCCATGTTGGACTGCGTCGTCGAGCTGACCAACCGAATCTACTCGGAGTTCAAGTTCGACTCGGGCGTGACGACCATCGGCACGCCCGTGCTCGACGTGCTGCACCATCGCCACGGCGTCTGCCAGGACTTCGCCCATTTACAGATCGGCTGCCTGCGCTCGCTGGGGCTGGCCGCGCGCTACGTCAGCGGCTACCTCGTCACCCGCCCGCCCCCCGGAAGGGCGAGACTAGTCGGCGCAGACACCTCCCACGCTTGGGTCTCCGCCTACTTCCCCGATTACGGCTGGATCGATTTCGACCCTACTAATGGTCTAATCCCCGCCGTAGGCCACATCACCCTCGGCTGGGCCCGCGACTACGACGACATCAGCCCCGTCCGCGGCGTAGTCGTCGGCGGCCGCCATCATCGGCTGGGTGTGTCCGTTGACGTCGAACCGCTCAACACGGAAGACAGACGCCCAAGCAAAATAATGCCACTATAGGAGCCGGGCCCCGCCACTCTGTCGCAACCCGCCGAGCCAAACTGGCGTTGTGGACTGCGGTACGGAAGAGACCGCGAAGAAGAGGGTCTCGGCACAGACGGACACGGATACGCTGTGTAGGGTGGGTGTACTCGCCCACCGCATCCCGGCGGAAACGGTGGGCGAGTACACCCACCCTACATGCTGCTGTCGCCACAGATGGACACAGATGAACACGGATGGGGAACCGTTTCCCGCGGCATGGGCGGCCCGCCCATGGTCATGGTACTCCGTGACGTTCGGCCGATACTCCCGCCGAAGAAAGCCCGAGCGCAGCGACCTCCGCCGCGCCGCTGGTAAAGGCCGCGGTGCGGGTAACTGCAAAGAAGGTCGCTGCGCTCTTGCCTTCTTCGATCGGAGTACCGATCGAACGTCATGGAGTACCGTGAACATGGGCGGGCCGCCCATGCCGCGGGAAACGGTTCCCCATCCGTGTTCATCTGTGTCCATCTGTGGCGACATCTCCCACATTTCTTCGCGGCTGTCTTCGCGCCTTCGCGTCTCCCCCGTCAGAGCGGAAACTTCGTCACCACCTCACCGAATCGACTGCGGAACGGCGTTTGCCCTTTCGGCTGTGATGAACAGAAAGCTCTCCGTCCGCCACACCACGCGGTATACCTATGATCAGCCCGTCCTGCGCAGCGCGCACCGCGTCCACCTGCGCCCCGTGATCGACGACCGGCAATCGGTCCTCGAGCACACGCTCGACATCTCCGTGCCCGTTGAAACCATGAACTACGAAGACGTATTTGGAAACGCCACCACACGATTCCAGATCACCGAGCCCTACACCGAGCTGACCCTCACGGCAAAGTCGGTGGTCCAAATTAAGGACCGCGACCCCTTCGCGTTCGCACGCGTCCCGATCCGCCCCTCGTTTCCCCTGGTCTGGATGCCCGGCGAGCGGCTCATGCTTACGCCGTACCTGCTGCCGACTGAACTGCCCGATACGCAGCTTCAGGAAATCACCGACTACGCGATGGACTTCGTCGAGCGCAACGACCGCGACCTGATGGAAACGCTCTTCGCGATCAACCTGGCCATCCACCGCGATTACGCCTACTCGCCGGGGAGCACGGGCGTGTGGACCACGCCCTACGACGTGTTCGTGAAAAAGGCCGGCGTGTGCCAGGACTTCAGCAACCTTTTCATCTGCATGGCCCGGCTGCTGGGGATCCCCGCACGCTACATTTGCGGCTATCTCCACACCGGAAATAATGGCGAGAATCGCATCGGCTGCGATGCCTCCCATGCCTGGGTGCAGCTCTACATCCCCAACGTCGGCTGGAAGGGCTTCGACCCCACCAACGGGACCCTCCCGCACCTCGACCATGTCCGCAGTACCTACGGCCGCCACTACCGCGACGCCGCCCCGGTCGAGGGAACCATCTACACGCCCAGCTACGAAACGATGACCGTCGACGTGGAAGTATGCGACGTGACTGATACGTACGGCACGTCGCAGCCGGCGGAAGCGCCGCAGGAACAGCCGCAACAGCCGCAACTCGCAGGGGCGAACACGTAAATCATGCGCGCAGCAAACGGACGTCGGCACGGAGAATCCGTGCCGACGCCCGTTTCGTTTACTGCTTGACGTTGGGAAGCAGCGCGGGGGAGACGTAGGGTGGGTGTACTCGCCCACCACTTGTCTCACGAGCGCGACGGTGGGCGAGTACGCCCACCCTACATGGCCCGCACGGGCGGGACGCCCGTGTCACAAGACGGTTCTGAAACCGCTTCCTACCGATTCACGATCGCCATCGACCCGTGGCAACCGGCCTTCTCGGCGGCTTCGCGGATGACGGGGTCTTCCCAGGAGTTGGAGGCAACCGCGCTCAGCTCCGCCGCGGCTTGTTCGCCGCCGAGCTGCGCGAGGGCGAGTACCGCCGCCCGGCGAACGATCGGGAGGAAGTAGCCATTGGCGTTACGCACCACTTCAATGAGCGGCTCCACCGCGCGGGCGTCGCCCAGCGTGGCGAGGGCGCGGACGGCTTCGGCGCTTGCCTCGGCCGCGGGGTCGTTCACGGCGCCCACGAGGGCGTCCACCGCGCGAACGTCGCCGAGTTGGGCGAGGCTCGAAGCGGCGGCGGCGCGGACGACGCAGTGGAAGTAGCCGTTGGAATTTTCAACGGTGTTGATCAGCGGCCCAACCGCCGATCGATCGCCCAGCAGACCGAGCGAGGCGGCGACATCGCGGGCGACGTCCGCATCGCTGTCGTTCAGGGCGGCGATGAGCGCCGGAACGCCGGCGCGCTCGCCGAGGCGGCCGATTTCAACCGCGGCGGTAGCGCGGGTCGAGGCGTACATCGATTCGAGCTCGTTCAGCAGCGACGAGAGGGCTTCGCTGGGCCCTCCGACGACGGCAGCCACGACGGGCTTCGCCGCGACCGGAGCGACCGTCGCAGCCGGGGCAACAGCCGCGGTCTGGGCGACAGCCGGCTTGGCCGCGGTCTCGATCCGTTCGCCGACCGTCTTAACGGCGGCGCTGGCCAGGACATCGGCCACCGCCGACTTCGCGAGGGCCGGCGCGACGGCCGCCTCGGTCGTGGGGGAGGTGGTCAGGGAAGGGAACTTTTTGGGAACAGCACTGTGCTTCTTGGTCGAAGTCTTGCGAGGCATTTGGAGATTCTCCGTAAAACAATAATATCGGACCTGCCGCATATATCGTTCGCAGGCGCGGCGTTTCAGTAGAAGAAATTTGTGTAAATATGTGGGACGGGTGGCGTGCCTCGCGCTCAAGGGAGGAAGGGGCATGAAACCGCGCTGATGCGCGTCCCTGCCGCGTGCGCCCAAGGGCTGTATAGGGCATGCGTAGCGCGCGATGTAGCACGCGCTCTCGATGTTGATCGTGAGTAATCGGAGATCCCAAAGGCATTCGCAGGAAATGCGCAACCCTACGTTCGGCCCCTCACCCTAACCCTCTCCCCCGAGTACGAGGGAGACGGGGCCAAAGCGCGCATCGGCGCCCTCGTGCTGAATTAAAGGCAGCTCCGCTCTCTTCCTACCTCTGCATCTCGGCGTCTCGGCGTTCGATTCGGCATCGAAGTAGAGAAGGCAGCGTCGCGCCCCATCAATACGACCTGATTTCTTCCGTTACCACATTGAATTGCAGCAAATTCGCCACCCCAAAAGCGGTGGTGAGCGCCACGTCCACCGCATCGCGCCCGCGGGCCATCAGCACGCGGCCGATGCGGCGCTGGTTATGACGGGCGTCCATCGTCCACCACTTGCCGCCCAGGTACACTTCGAACCACGCGCTGAAGTCCATGGCCGCGGGGGAAATGGGAACTCCGATGTCTCCCAGATATCCCGTCGCATAGCGCGCCGGGATGTTCATGGCCCGACAGAACGTGATCGCCAAGTGCATGAAATCGCGGCAGACGCCTCGGCGCTCGCGGTACACGTCCACGGCAGACTTGGTCGCGCTGGCGAACTCGTACCCGAACCGCACGTTGGAATGCACCCAGTCACAGATCGCATGCACCCGGTCCCACCCCGGCCGGGCGTGGGTGAAAAGGCTCCCGGCGGTGTCCTTCAACAGATCCACCTCGCAATACCGACTGCTCAACAGAAACCGCAGGACCTCCGCCGGCAGGTCGTCGACCAGGTGTTGCTGGGCGCTGGGGTCAAACGCGTCCGGCATGCCGCTGTCTTCCACGACCGCCTCGTTGGTGAATCGCACCTGCCCGGCCATCGCGACGATGCGGCCGCAGGTGTTGCCGAAATCGTCCACGTAGAGGGACGTGGGGACATACGGATCGATCCGCAGCGCCTCCGGCCCACGCAGCGTGGGGAAGCGCGTGGGATGCACGTACAGCATCAGGTGCATCGGGGTGGGGGCGGGGAGATTGAATATGATGTCGTAGCCGATACGGATTCGCATTACTTTCCACTGCTCAAGGCGAGCGCAAAAAAGGCGGGTTGGTCGCCGCAGGCTAACCGCATTCGAGCTAAACGGCAATCATCGAACCACACCTGACGCCACGAATCCGAGGATCCCAAGTGGTCAGGCCGGTTTAGTTTGCCCGGTCGACTTCAGAGCCGGGCCGGCCCGGTCGGACCGAAGCCCCGCTTCAAGCCTTCGACCCGACCGGGGCGACACGCCCCGGCTCTGAAGTCTCACGGGACAATTGAAGTGACGCTACGCCCCCAACCTCCAGGTGCCGCGTGCTCGCGCCATACCCAAAGCCTTTACCAACTCAGCTCTTTCAATAACTGATCGACCACGTAATCGATCGTCCGCTCTTGAGAATCGCGGCCTTCCTTCCAGGCCTTTTGCACGACGTCCAGGTCATTTCGGCCGTGCCCGGGAGCTTCTTGCCGCGACGGGGCCGATCCCAAATCGATTCGCACCGGGCGAAGCCGGCCGGCGATGAGGGTGGCGGGGTAAAAACGATCTTCGGCTGCATGCAACATAATGCCTCCTTTGCTAAAGACCTTTCGTACCCTCTCAAAGGCCGAGCCAATCGGCCAAATCGTGTTACATCCGATAATTACGCGGCTGAATCGCCGATCTCCACGTTGTGCGGAGAGGCACCAGCGCGCGGAGGCGCGACCCCGGCCACCGCGTCACACGCCGACGTACTTCGGTGCCGAAATGTCCTGATTTGACTCTGGAAAACGCCACTGCTACTCTGCCGAACGCAGGGCCGAGTACCCAAGTGGACTAAGGGGACGGATTGCAAATCCGTTATTCGCCGGTTCGAATCCGGCCTCGGCCTTTCCGGCCACTTCTGCTAGCATGCCTCACATGCCCGCAACCCAATCTTCATTGAGCGTGCTTGTGGTGGACGACAACATCTCGACGTGCCGGACGCTTGTGCGGCTGTTGGAGCGGTCGGGATATTCCGCACGGTGTGCCGAAAGCGGGCTGGACGCGCTGGCTACTCTCGAAATAAACCGGCCCAAGGTCGTGTTCCTCGACGTGATGATGCCCGGCGTGGACGGCTTCGACGTACTGCGGGCCATCCGCGCCGATTCCCACAATGCGCCGGTGGCGGTCATCATGTACTCGGCCATGTCCAACCCCGAATACATGCGCCGCGCGATTGAGCTCGGGGCCAACGGGTACGTGGTGAAAGGGGATCTCACCTTCGCCGAGATTCAGGGAATCATTGACGAAAACCTGGCACGGCCCAACTAAGGGCGGAGGGGGAACTCACGACTCGAAGCGCGTGGGGGCTCCAGGGTGCTAAGGAACGCGCGTGATTCGTATTTTGTGGTGCAGGCTTTCAGCCTGCGTTTGCAGCCTGAAAGGCTGCACCACAAGCGCATGGCCATTTAGTCCCCGAGAAACTCGACTCTCGGACCCGTAGGTTTCCCCCCAATATCCATCAGACTTCGTCGGTGTCCGGCTCCAACTCTTCCTCAGGGGCGGAATGTACGTGGGCGTGGCCCTCGGAAGAGTGGCCGGAATGTCCGCCGTTGGAGGATTCGTGGCTGGTGGAAGGGTGTTCCGCGCTGGTGTGGGAGGACGAAGTTTCCGCCGCCGATTCCATGGCGGGCGCGGGACCCGTCGCCGCTTCGATCGCGCCCGCGACCGCGCCAGCCGCCACAGCCACTACCTGCGTAACGGTGTCGGCAAAGGCCTCGACGTGCGGCGCAACGGAGCGGGCTTTTTGTTTCACCTGGACGACGGTGCGCTGGGCCGCCGACTTCATTTTGCCGGCTTCCTTTTTCATATTGCGCGACGCGGCCTGCACGCTGCGCTTGACCCGGCCGACGGCGTCGCTCATCGCCTTCTTCGCCGCCCCGGTCGGCTTGGCCGCCTTGCGCGAGACGACTTTGCGGGCCACGACCTTGCGGACGGGGGCCGCCTTGGCGGCGCTGCGGACGAGCTTCTTCACGGCGGCTTTCACCGGTGACTTGGCCTTGGTCTTCGCCTTCGCTTTGGCAGGAGCCTTCGCCTTCGCCGGCTTTGCCACGGCCTTTTTGGCCTTTGTACCGGCAGACTTCTTCGCCATCGTTCCGCTCGTGACCCGTTTTGCGCCCTTCTTTGCCATCGCCGTCCTTTCTTGAAGATTTTCGTCGCTTTTACCACATCTCATGCCCAATTGGCGAAAAAACTCGGGAATTCTCGACAATCGCCGGGCGAGTCGGGTTGCTCGTACGCAGTTCAGCGGACCGGCATCCACTCTGACGCCTCTGCGCTAGACCGCGATGCGGAAAACCGCGAAGCCGCGATGGCGCGAAGACTGACGCGACGAAAGGCGGGGAATTGTCGCCACAGATGGACACGGATGAACACGGATGGGAAAGGCGTTTTCCGTGACATGGGCGTACCGCGCATGCTGATGCCTATAGGGAATTACTGAGGAATTTTGTAGCTAAACTGTTTTGCAATTCCTGCGCACCAGGCACGGGCGAGACGCCCGTGTCACGTCGAAAGGACTCTTCCGCTCTTATCCGTGTCCATCTGTGTCCATCTGTGGCGACACCTCTTCTTCGCGGCTGTCCTCGCGCTCTTCGCGGCTTCTCGGTTGTTCCCGTGAAAACGATTGTGAACTCGATGCGCGGCCCGCGCGCGGTTAGGATCGCGGGACTTGGCGGGCGCGATGACGCGGGGACGGGAAGTTCTGACGAACGAATTGGAAGGCGACATGGATGCGATAACGGCGATCTCTGTGCTCTCGCGGTGGGTTCACGTGATCACGGCGTGCGTATTGATCGGGTCTGTGTTCTTTCTGCAAGTTGTCCTTCCAGCGGGCCTCCGCGGACTCGAGCCCGGGACGGCGGAAGGCGTGCTGGCGCGCTGTCGGCGGGGGATGAAGCTCATCGTGCATTCCAGCCTCCTTCTCGCGCTCCTGACCGGCGCGTTCAACGCCTGGCGGGCATGGGGGGATTACAGCCGCCGACCTGGGATTACCCACGGCGTCTTCGGCCTGCACGTGCTTCTGGGGCTGGGGGCGCTGGTCCTTCTCATGATTGCCCTGGCCGGGCGCGGGGCGAAGCCGGCGCGGCAAAGCTGGATCACAGTCAGTCTCCTCCTGCTGTTCCTCGCGGTGGCAGATGCATCAGCGCTGAAGCGATTGCGCGAATGGGCACACGATCATCCGCGCGCCGACCGCATCGCTCCCGTTCAAAAGCTCTGATCATGAACGACCCGTTTCCCCAGCCCGCCCGCCCTACGCCGCCTACGCCGGCGCCGCCGCCACCTGCGCCGGCGGACGGGATCGACCTCGCGCCGGGAGTGAAGGTGTCGGCGTCGGCGCTGCGGCTGCAATACGCGCGGAGCCGGGGACCCGGGGGGCAGAACGTCAACAAGGTCAACACCAAGGCCGAACTGTGGGTCCCGCTTGCGGCGATCTGGGGCCTGAGCGCACGGGCGGCGGCGCGGCTAGCTGACATGGCCGGCAAGCGCCTGACCTCGGCGGGGGATCTGCACATCGCCTCGGACTCCGAGCGGTCGCAGGAACAAAACCGCGAGGCGGTCATGGAGCGCCTGCGGGCGCTGGTCCGTTCCGCGGTCCACGAGCCCAAGGCTCGCAGAAAGTCCAAGCCGTCGAAAGCGGCGCGTCGTCGGAGGGTCGAAGCGAAACGTAGACGGGGCGAAGTGAAGAGCAGGAGGCGCGGGGGAGGGGAGGAGTAGGGGAGGTAGTGGGTAGTGGGCGGTAGGCAGTGGGCAGTAGAAGCCAGGAGCCAGAAGCCAGTAGAAGAGCGCATGGAGGCGGGCGCTGCGTGCGATGAACGAAGTCGACTGAGGACTGAGTCTACTCATTCACGCCGGGTACGAGTGACAGCGAGGCCCCGGATATGGCGTGTTGCAGTTTCCTGCGGTCCGAAGAATCCGGGGCCTCGCTTTCAGCTCGTACCCGGCGTGATGGGTTAACCGAATTTAGCGCTTGGCGACCGGGGTTCTTGCAGTCGCTACTTTGCCTGATGACCGCCTCAGTCTGCCTACTGCCCTCTGCCTGCCGCCTACTTATTCCTCATCGTCTTCGAAGTCGTCTTCGTAATCGTCGTCGTCGTCATCGTCGTCGTCGGGGTTGTCGAATTCGTCGTCTTCCTCGTCTTCCTCATCCTCTTCGTCTTCATCCTCGTCGGCGTCTTCGTCCTCTTCCTCGTCTACTTCCTCGTCCTCGGCTTCCTCTTCCTCTTCTTCGTCCTCGTCTTCATCCTCTTCATCGTCGTCATCGTCTTCGTCGGCGTCTTCCTCCTTGGCGGCGCGCTTGGCGGCCTGGGGGCGGGCGGTCAGGAGCTCGTCCGCGTCGTCGGCGAGGAGGCCGGGGATGAAGAGGCCGCAGGCGGAGTTGGCCGGGGCTCCGGCGAGCCAGTGGGGCAGCCGGGCCAATCCGTTGTAGTCGATGTCGCTGGTCATACGCGCTTCCTGGGTTGTGGCCTGGGGCGTCAGCCGACGATTCTTCCGGGCGGGCCCCGCATCCCGGCGGGGTATCAAACCCGGAAGCCATCGCGGCTGTCAACGGAGATTCTCTCGGCCCCGTTCCCGACTCCGGTCCCTCCCGGCTGTCGGGCAAAGTCGCGGCATTTAAGCGAGGGGGGGTCGATGAGTCAAGGGGGGAGCAACAGTTGCCAGTTGTTAGTTGCCAGTGAAGGAAAAGGAACAGAAGCCGCTTGCGCTTTCTTCAACTGGCAACTAATCCTCAATTTTCGTCCGGCGCAATAACAGGGCATTTCCTATGACCGTCACATCGGACAGCGCCATCGCGGCGGCGGCTACGAGGGGGCTGAGGAGCCCGAATGCCGCCAGCGGGATCGCAAGCACGTTGTAGATGAACGCGAGGAACAGGTTCTGGCGGATCTTCCGCATCGTCGCCCGGCTCAGGCGGATGGATGCGGCAATACCGGTCAGGCTGCCGCTGACGAGGACGATGTCGCCCGCCTCCTTGGCAATGTCGGAGCCTCCGCCGATGGCAATGCCCAGGTCGGCCGTCGCGAGGGCGGGGGCGTCGTTGATGCCGTCGCCGACCATTGCAACCCGGCGGGAATTGCCCGCGCGGAGTGATTCGATCACCGCCGCCTTGTCGGCGGGCCTGACCTCGGCCCGCACGTCGTCGATCCCCACCATCTTCGCGACCTTTTCCGCCGCGGCCCGGTTGTCGCCGGTAAGAAGCACGGTACGCAGGCCAAGGCGATGGAGTTGTGCTACGGCTTCGATGGAATCGGGCTTGAGCTCGTCCGCGATCACCAGCACGCCCAGCCGCTCGACGCCTGCCGGGGATTTGCTTGCGACATGAACGAACGTGTTCCCCGGCGCGAGGGCGGGGATCTGCCCGTCGCCGTCGGTTGCACCGTGGGCGAGGAGCATCGCGTCGCTGCCGACCAGAAGCGTGCGGCCTTCCACTTCCGCCACGATTCCCGCGCCCGCCTCGCTGGTGAAGCCGTCGGGGTCAGGGATTGTTAGGCCGCGCTCGCGGGCCCGGGCGACGACGGCCTTGGCCAGCGGGTGCCCGCTGTACTGCTCGGCCCCGGCGGCGAGGCGCAGCAGGTCGTCCGAGGCCATGCCATTGAGAACCACCACGTCCGTCAGCACCGGCCGCCCGCGGGTGATGGTGCCGGTCTTATCGAGCACGACGGTGTCGATCAGTTCCGCCTTTTGCAGCGCGTCGATGTCGCGGATCAATATGCCCCGCCGGGCGCCCCGGCCAGTGCCGACCATGACGGCCGTCGGCACTGCCAGCCCCAGCGCGCAGGGGCACGCGATGATCAACACGCTGCAAACGGTTCGTGCGACGGTGGACCAGGTCTGCCCCGCCGGCCACCCGTGCGCTGCGCCCCACGCGTACCAGCCGATGCCGGTGATAAGGGCGATGGCCAGGACGCAAGGCACGAACACCGCGGCCACCTGATCCGCCAGGCGCTGCACCGGCGGTTTGTCGGATTGGGCGTTCTCGACGAGCGCCACGATCTGCGCGAGCGCCGTCTGTGACCCCGTCTTCGTCACGCGAACGACGAGGCGACCGTCCTGGTTGATCGTTCCCCCGACGACGGCGTCTCCAACGCCGCGGGTAACGGGGATCGGCTCTCCGGTGATCATCGATTCATCGACGCTCGACCGGCCTTCGACGACGTCCCCGTCGATGGGAATGCGGTCGCCGGGACGGACGAGGATGCGGTCGCCGGGGTGGAGGGCGGCGATGGGAACCTCTTCGGGAGGAGCGGAAGAGGACGCGATGACGCGGAGACGCGGGGACGCGGAGAGGGAGGGAGCCGCGTCCTCCCCGTTTTCCGGCAACCGCAGCGCCACGGAGGGAACCAACTCCAACAACTCCCTGATCGCCGACCCGGCGGATTGCCGGGCGCGGGCTTCGAGCCAATGGCCGAGACTGATCAGGGCGAGCAGACCCGTGGCCTCCATGAAGTAGAGATCATGCAATCGGGGCGGCGGCCATGCGCCGGCCAAGCCTCCCAGGAAGTAAATCAGGCTGTAGCCCCAGGCCACGGTCGCGCCCAGCGAGATGAGCGTGTCCATGTTGCTCGTGCGGTTGCGCAGGGCTTTCCAGGCGCTCGCGTAGAAGCGGCCGCCGACGTAGAGCATTGCGATGGTGCTGGTAAGCAGCGAAGCCCACCCCATCCACGTCGATTGGGCAGGCAAATGGTGTGCGTGCGACCCCGCGGCCTGCAAAATCCAATGCGCCGCTTCGAGCGGAAGCCACAGAATGATTCCCGCCGCCGCCCGGCGGAACCATGCCGTCGCTTCCTCAGCCTGCCGTTGCGACCGGCGCTCCTCGGCATCCGCGGCCTGGGTGCCGGCTTCTTCCGGTGTAGCCGAATAGCCGGACTGGGTGATCGCCTGCGCGATGCGTTGCGGGTCGGTCTGAGCCGGGTCGAAGCGCACCGCTGCCCGCCCGCGGGCGAGATTCACCTGGCAGGCGTCCACACCCGCAACTTTGCGAGCCGCCTGCTCCACATGTGCGACGCAGCTCGCGCAATTCATTCCGTTGATTTCGATCGTGGCGGATTCGAGAAGTGTTTCGGCCCGGGATGTCATGATGTCACATTATAGGTAAGAATGTCTGTCGCAACTGTTAGCGGGAATGGGGGCACGGACCTGTCCATGGGCGCGATGAGAATATTGACTTTAAAAGACAATGGCCTAGGATAATCTGATGGCGACGGTCAAAATTACGCCGGCGGCGCGGCTCGAATTCGCCGCGTTGCCACGCCCGATTCAGGGTCGCGTCTTTGAGATCTTTGACCGCCTCCAAGACTGGCCGGCAGTGAGCGGCGCCAAGCCCCTTCGCGGTGAGCTGAAAGGCAGCTTTCGCATACGAACGGGTGACTACCGCGTCATTTTCAGGACTTCGGCGGATGGCGCGACGGTTACAGTATGGAAGATCGGAGGTCGCGGTGGAGTTTATGATTGATGTTTGGTCACAACAGCGAAGAGGCTCCTCCCGCACCTGCGGTGTGAATTTGCCTCGAAGTCTAATGTAAATGTGAGGTGCCATGATGATGAAAACGCTTGTCGAAAAGGGACGCAAGTTCGTGTTGGTTCCGGTCGAGGCGTGGGAGAGGATCGCCAGCGGGGCGGTAGCATTGCCGGAGCTTCCGGTCGCCGATGCCGAAGGCAATATGGACGCGCTTGAATTCGCCCGTGCCACGATTGCCCGGGGCATCATCAGGGACCGGATCGCGGCGGGGCTTTCGCAAGCCGAACTGGCCCGCAGGGCCGGAATTCAGCCCGCTGTCTTGAATCGGATTGAAAAGGCCAAAGTGGTTCCCGACAACTCGACCATCAAAAAAATCGATGCGGCATTGGCGAATGTCGGGAAGCTCAAGCCTCAACGGCGGCCGACGGGAGGTCGCACGCACGTATCGCAGAAGGGTGCCAGGAAAACTTCGTTTTGAACGGGTCGATGCAGGCTGGCGAATAAGAACGCTACTTCAGATCCTTCATATACTTCTCAGGATTCTTCTTAAACTCCGGGACGCAGTCCTCGCAGCAGAATCCGATGACCTTGCCCTTGTACGTCACCGTGGGGACGGTCGAATCGACGGGGTTGTCCCGGTCTACCGCGCAGAACTTGTTGATCGGCTGCGCCGGTTGCGTGGCGGCGGGGGTCTCGGGCTTCTTGGCGTCCTTCTTTTCCACCTTGTCAGCCGCGGACAAGACCGCACACGTCAGGGCCAGGCATGCGACGGCCGAAAACATCATGCGCTTCATGCAAATCTCCCGAGGATGACAGGCAGAACCACTATGCCGTAATGAAACCGGCAGGGGGTACGACGGCGTCCACCGTTATCTACTTCTTATAGTACGCCGTGTTTTTCTCGATGAACTCGGCCCACTCCGCCGGGAGGTCTTCGACGGGGAAAATGGCCGTCACCGGGCATTCGTCCACGCACAGCCCGCAGTCAATGCAGGTGTCGGGATCGATATAGAGCATCTCGGCGGCGGCAAATTCAGCCTCGTCCTTGGTGGGGTGAATGCAGTCCACCGGGCAGACCGTCACGCAGGCGGTGTCCTTGGTCCCGATGCACGGCTGGGCGATAATGTGCGACATAAGAACCGAATCCTTCGAGGCTAATCGTCATCCAAGCGCGAGCGGCGGCTCGATGCCCGTTCCGCGCCTGCCGTGCTCTTCCCGGGGCCTATCCCAAACGTTCGGGCGCACAAGGGGAGGGATTATAGGGCGAGTTTGCGGCGCAGCAATGGGGCTTGACGGGCGGGGCTCTGTTCGCTTCATGCGGACAAGGCAAATCCGAAACCCGAATGACGAAACCCGAATCAAATCCGAAGTCCCAAATCCGAAATCCGAATTAGAAGCCCTTGCCCCCAAAAAGCGGGGAAAGACCTGAGCCGCGAATGCACACGAGTGAATTAGCACTTCTTATTCGTGCGCATTCGTGTTCATTCGTGGCTCCCTCTGAATTCGGATTTCGCCATTCGGATTTCATTCGGATTTCGGGGATTCGGATTTCGGGTTTACATCCACAGCGCAGTCTAGCTAGCGGGTTATGAGTGACTTCCCATTCATCTCCTTCGGCTGTGCCAGCCCCAACATCTCTAGCGCCGTCGGTGCCAGGTCCGCCAGGCGTCCGCCTTCGCGCAGCTTCTTACCCTTCAACCGGTCATCGACAAGGATGCACTCCACGTCATAGGTCGTATGCGCAGTGTGCGGGCCGCCGGTGGCGGGGTCGATCATTTGTTCGCAGTTGCCGTGGTCGGCGGTGACGATCGCCGTGCCGCCCAGCCTTTGCACCGCGGCCAGCACGCGGCCGACGCATTCGTCCACCACTTCCACCGCCTTTACCGCCGCGTTCAGCACGCCCGTGTGACCGACCATGTCGCCGTTGGCGAAGTTCACCACGACGAGGTCGTACAGGCCCGAGTCCACTCGCCGCACGACTTCATCGGCCACGCCGTATCCGCTCATCTCGGGCATCTGGCTGTAGGCCGTGAGGGGTTCGCCGTTGGAGAGCACCTTGGGCGAGGGGACGATCTGGCGGTCCTCGCCGGGGAAGGGGGCTTCGCGGTAGTCGTTGAAGAAGAACGTCACGTGCGGGAACTTCTCCGACTCGGCGCTGCGGAACTGCTTGAGCCCCAGGTTCGAGATGTATTCGCCAAGCGTGTTCACCATTTTCGGCGGCTTGGGATACGCGACATGCACCGGCAGGCCCTGCTCGTACGCGGTCATCGTCACGTAATAGAGGTCAAGCTTTTTGCCGCGGTTGAAGCCGGTGAAGTCGTCGAGGACGAACGCCTTGGTCAGCTCGCGCGGCCGGTCGCCGCGGTAGTTGTAGAAGAGGACGGAGTCGCCGTCGCGGACGGTGGCGCGGGGGGTTGAGCCGTCGTCCGTGATCACCGCGGGAACGACAAACTCATCGCCCGATAGATCGGGCTCGGTCGGGCGTTCGTAATAATGGGTAATCGCGGCCTCGGCGCTGCGGAAGCGGGGGCCGTCGCCATTGACGATGGCGCGATACGCCTTCTCCACCCGCGGCCACCGGTTGTCGCGATCCATCGCATAATAGCGGCCGCTCACGGTGGCGACCTGGCCGACGCCGATCTCCTTCATCTTCGCTTCGATCTGCCGGACGTACCCCAGCCCCGAGTTGGGCGACGTGTCGCGGCCATCGGTAAACGCGTGCAGGAAAACGCGATTGAGCCCCTTACGGTGGCAAAGCTCCAGGCAGCCGAACAAATGCTCGAGCAACCCGTGCACCCCGGCGTCGCTGACGATGCCGAACAGGTGCAGCGTCGAGCCCTTATTCAATGCATTGGTCACCGCGGCGTTCACCTCACGATTATCAAAGAACGACCCATCGCGAATGGCCTTGGTGATGGCGACCGATTCCTGATTGACGATCCGCCCCGCGCCGATGTTCTGGTGGCCCACCTCGCTATTGCCCATCGTCCCCTCCGGCAGGCCGACGTCGAAGCCGCTGGTGTGGATGAGGACGTTGGGGTACTCGGCCATCAGCCGATCCGCGACCGGATGCTTCGCGAGATAGACGGCGTTGGCGTTGTTCCACTGCGGATACGGGTTCTTCCCCCACCCGTCGCGGACGATGATGACATGCGGACGTTTGCTAACAGAAGCCACTGCAATTCCTTTCGCTAATTCGAGCCGGCCATCTTACGGGAGCGGACGCGAGTTGTCAGTCGGCGCACCTCGCGGCATGGGCAAACGGGAAGAAGTCTTGGACCACCAAGTCGCCAAGACGCCGAGGAAAACGGGTAGAATTGAACGCAGAGACGCTGAGGCGCAAAGAAAGGAGAGGGAGGAGAGAGAAGAAATTTTGTTTCGTGCTCAGGGTTCCGGGAGGGGCCTGTATTCGATCAATTCATTTCTCGGCGTTTTCCTCTGCGCCTCGGCATCTGGGCGTCTGGGCGTTCAATTCTCCCCGTCCCGGTAGGCGCTTGGGGCGGGGTCAAACCCGCGTGGCGACTCATCTCCGCGCCCGATCTCCCGTTTTCGGCGCGCGATTGGCGCGGGCGCTCGGAAAAATTTTTCGACGTGCGGAGGGCAGGCCGCGCTCGCGCCGCGCGGCACCGGCGAGCCTGCCCGCTAGACCGAAACGCGCGTTCGCGCTCCCGACATACCCCTCGAGAATTGTGAAAAAATTAAACGCATTCACAAAATATTTATTGACGCGATTTTTTTCGGCCATTAAATTCGTCAATCGAAGAAAGGAGGTACCAGCGCCATG
>JAQGHP010000797.1 GCA_028288775.1 Phycisphaerales bacterium
CGTCTGGTCTTCCCAGCCCTGGCCGGGGGCCATGTGGATGGTCGCGCCTTTCCAGTAATTTGCGGGCTGGTTGAGGCTCGAGTTATAGATCGTGTTGCCGCTGACGGAC
This sequence comes from Phycisphaerales bacterium, assembly GCA_028288775.1. GTDB lineage: Bacteria > Planctomycetota > Phycisphaerae > Tepidisphaerales > Tepidisphaeraceae > RYN-428. The sequence continues at coordinate 110 of JAQGHP010000797.1, forward strand.
TGCATTGTGGCGTTCACGGGGTGGGAAGGGTCGGCGATGTTGGTGTTGGGCCAGCGCGCTTCGGTGAGGGCCTTACCATCGACGAATATCTGGTTATTGCCAGCGCCCATGTCCCAAGGCATCGTCGTGTCGTAGATGTTGCCGCTGTATTTGGCCCATCCGCCGATCGGGTCTGCGCCGCTGATGGTGACTTTTTCGCCGTTGTACGCTTCAAAGACGATCGGCGCGCCGGTGGCGCCCGAGTGGGCGGGGGTAACGGTTTCGTGGTAGACGCCGGCGCGGATTTCCACGTGGTCGCCTGCCTGGGCGACGTTGGCGGCGCGCTGGATGGTCTTGAATGGGGCGGAGAGTGAGCCGGGGTTGGTGTCGGAACCGGAGGGGGAGACGAAGAGGGTGGCCGAGAGTAGTTCGCGGGATTCGAGCGTTTCGACCGCAGCCCGGATCGCGGCGGCGCGGCCCTTGGCCGTGCGTGCGCCGCGGGGCATTGGCCTGTTGCCGGACGTGGCATTCTCGAACAGACGAAGACCATGTCCAAACGGGAAACGCAAGAGCATCCGCTCTCCTTCCAGTTAAAGGGCAGCCACCAACGACCGACTACCGTGATGTACAAACGCGGACGGGCGGCTGTATCAGAGCGAAAGGCCGAATCGGTGGGACGCCTGGAATGACGACCCGTTCGACATGCTCATTATGCGGGGCTTGCGAGGCGACAGAATCCTGCGGACGCAGGCGTACCACCTCGTCGTTATCAAGCCCAGCTTGCAGTGCGTGCGTCGTCGGCGGTACAGGGGAATTGCGTGGCGGAAATCACTTCCGGAATGCATTACCCAGGTTACACATCGACAGCTTTAAAACTCCCGGATGCGTCAGGGACGCAGGAGTTTTTGAGGGCTCGCAAACATCTGCTTAGCCGCAACTCACTCGTCGTGAGTGAGCGGGACTATAAGGGACATCGCGAGTCGCGCAAACCCAAAATAAGCGGGAAAAACAATTTTTTTTCAATTCCCCCCAGACTAACAGTGATGCCGGTGCATACTTCAATCATTACGATATTGCGTACGGGGACGCGTGACGCCGCGGGACACTCTAGGCAACATCAACTGCGTCAATAGAAAATGCAATGAAATGGATCTGGCGGGCGGCCATGGGCCCGGACGGTGCGCCAAAAAAGAACCCCGCCCGGTGGGCGGGGTTGAGGGCGTCTGTTGGAAAAGGGAACGGCGTCGATTCGCGCAATCGTTTATTTCGGTCCGCCGGCGTCCGCCTTCACGCCATATTTTGCCGGGTCGGCGGCGACGGCTTTCGCGTACTTCGCCGGGTCGCTCTTAAAGGGCTTCGTGCAGTCGGCGCAGCAAAGGTGGTACACCTTCCCGTCATAGGTTTGCGTGAGCTTCGAGGTTTCCACGGCGTCGCCGCTCACGGGGCAGACGGTGTTGTGCAAATCCACCGCCGACGTCTGAGCGGCGGGCTCGGTCGACGCGGTGGCCTGCGTATTCGACGCCCCGCAGCCGGCGAGGCCCAGGGCAAGTGACAGGGAAACCAGGGCAAGTGAACGCTTCATGTCAGACTCCTAAAAAAGTTCCGCCGCACCACGCGGCGGGTTTGGTTATTTCGTCGTGATCCCGTCGCGATTCAATTCTTCGGCCGTCGCGGCGACCGCCACGGTGCCCGGCGGGTGCTTGTATTCGCCCGGGTCTTCGTACCCGGTGATTTGATCGCGCACCTTGATCATTGTGAACATCCCGCCCATGTCGATCGTGCCGAATGGCCCCTTGCCTCCCAGCATCGCGATGGTGTTCGCGGGCATCGGCATTCGCATGTCGGCCATGTCGCCCATGCCGTTCTGACCCATCGTCATGTAGCCCGGCACCAGCGGTCGCACCCGCGCGCTGACTCCTTTGAGATTCGCACCGATCAGGTTCGGCACATCGTGGCCCATTTGGTTCATCGTGTGGTGCGTCATGTGGCAGTGCATGACCCAGTCGCCCGGGTTGTCGGCGACGAACTCGACCGCCCGCGTGGTCCCCACGGGGACAAGCACGGTGTTCGCCGCGTAGCGCGCGGTTTCGGGGACGATGCCGCCATCGGTCTCGGTAAGGACCATTTGAAACCCGTGGAGGTGAATCGGGTGATGGTCCATCGCGCCCAGGTTCCCCAGCCGCACGCGGATTCTTTCGCCCACCTTCGCGACGAGCGGCTGTGTCGCCGGGAATGCCTTGCTGTTCATGGTGAAGATGTTGAAGTCGAGCATTTCGGTGGTGACCGGCCTCGAGGTTCCCGGGATGATTCGCCACTCGCTGAGCATGATCGCGTAATCGCGGTCGGCCGGGGCCTTTTGGCGCTGGCGCGGGTGGACTACGAACATGCCCATGAGGCCCATCGCCTGCTGCGTCATCTCGTCGAAGTGCGGGTGGTACATGAACGTGCCGGCATCCGGGACGACGAATTTGTACTTGAACGTTTCGCCCGGCGGAATGGGCTCCTGCGTGAGGCCGTTGACGCCGTCCATGCCGTTGGGGACCCGGATGCCATGCCAGTGAACGGTCGTTGGCGCGGGCAGTTTGTTGGTGACGTAGATGCGCAGGCGGTCGCCTGCCAGCGCCTCGATCGTCGGCCCGGGCGAGCGGCCGTTGTAGCCCCACAGATGCGCGGTGAGCCCGGGCGCGAATTCGTGCTCGATGTCGCCTGCGGTGAGATGGAAAATTTTCACGCCGTCAACGAGGCGGTAGGGGAGCGTGACGCCGTTGGGCGTGAAGACGGGCGTGTAGTCGCGGCCCGCTTCGCCCGGCGGGAGCGGGCCAGCGCCGTTCGGGTGCTCCTGATTCTTGGCCGGCGGATTGCCGGCGTCATCGACCAGCGCGCCCGCGGCAGAGATCGCGTGTACGCCATTCAGCATCGCAGCGCCGCCGACGGTCGCGGCCGCACCGAGGATTTTTCTTCGGGTCATCATGGTTCGTCTCCGTGGTGATGGTGGTGTTCGTGTGCAGGTTGTGTCGCGGGAGCAGGCGAGGGCAGCGACGGTTCGGTCGTGGCCTGTGTCGTGGTCGATTGCACCGCGGGCGGAAGCTTTCCGCCGACGGCGCGTTCCAACTGGGCCCGCGCCGTCCAGTAATCGTTCAGCGCTTCGATGTATTGCCGGCCGGCGTCGATCTGCTCGCGCTTGGCTTGGAGAAGACGGAATACGCCGATGAACATCGCGTTGTAGTGAAGCTCGGATTGCTGGAGCTGCTGCTCCGCCAGCGGGAGGATCTCGGCCCGGTAGAGTTCGACCTTCGCCCGGGCGTGCAACATTCGCGTCCGGGCCGAGCGGACTTGTGAGCGGACGTCGATGGCGAGTGCGGCGTAGCGGGCTTCGCTCTGCCGCAGCATCGCCTGCCCGCGGGCGATGCCCGCCTGCCCCTGGTCAAAGATCGGCAGCGGCACGGTAAGCGTCGGGCCGATGCGCCATTGGCCGTCCGTCTCGCGCTCGGCATCCGGGCCGAGCGTGGCATCCGGGAGGAATCGGAACTGGCTCGCCATCCCCAGTGCCCGGCCCTGGGCCAGCACATCCTGCCGGGCGGCTTGCAGGTCTAGGCGGTT
>JAQGHP010000800.1 GCA_028288775.1 Phycisphaerales bacterium
GGCCTCCTGTTGGGTGGTGATTTTCAGCACCACCATTCTGACAGGAGGCCGCGTTTCGCGCTAGCCCTCGCAACACCCGCCGTGGCGCGGACTTATTGTTGAATGGCATTGGGTTGAAAACCCGTGCTCGGTGCGTGAAAGAATAGGGACCCATCACTTCGAGCGCACCATGCACGGGTTGGAAACCCGTGCCACAACAGTGCATTTTTGCGACTCCGAGGATGGCACGTGTGCGTGCGATGCCGCGTATTAACTCAATGCGCTGCGGGCAATTTCATTGTCTGCGAAGCATCCGCGTCGGTGCCCAGCTTCACTTCCGCGATCGCTTTTTCGCCGGTCTCGCTTATCGCCGCGACTTCATATTTTTCATCCGCGGCCAATTCAAATGTCGCCAAAGTTCCCACTGACTGTGCGATGAGCTTTCCGTTTTGCCGGACTTGGATCGTGGCCTGGGCGAGCTTGCCTGCTGCGTCGGTCGTGTTGACTGTGAGCTTGTGTCGGCGGACGTAAAACTTCGTCACATCCACCGCGTCGTAATTCGAATTCTCCGGGTCCCAAATCATGATGAACGAGTGGCCGGTTTTCGCGTAGGACGCCGCGAAGATGCGGGTCTCGACGCGGGCGGGATCGGCCTTGGACGCGAGGTCGGCGAACCACGTCGCATTAAATTCCCCCGGCTCGGCGGCGCCGACGAACTTCCACTGGTCGTCCCATACCTCGACCCACGTGTGGTTCCCGCTGTTGTCCGACCAACGCGGCGTGCCCGCCACCCGCGCCGGCACCCCCACCGCCCGGCAGGCGTCCGCCAGGATGATCGACAGCCCCGAGCACGATGCGTAATGAATCTCCATCGACTCGTAGGGGCTCTGGTCCGGCTTCTTCCGCTTGGAGGCGTGGTACGAAACCTGCACCGCCTTGAACACCGCACGGTTGAGCACCTGCGCCGCCTCCCCCGCCGACTTGCAGTCCTTCACCAGCGGCAGAAACCGCGTCATGAAATCGCCCCGCCAGTCATCCCGCCGTTCATTGAGGTTCGCGTAAGGAAGCACGTCGTTAAAAAATATTTCCTGCGGAATTGCGGATGCCCAGGCCGACTTCGCCCGCGCCTCATAGGCGAGCTCCACGTCGTGCAAAATGAAATCCCCCTTGAGCGCCTTCAGGTCGGGCTCGGGCATGTTGACGAGCAGGAACGCGACCGCCTCGCGGTGCTCGGGCTTCGCCCGCGCGATGGCGTCGAGCCACTGCTGCTGATTCCCCTCGGCGAGGCTCAGTTGCTGCACGAGGCGATGGCGGTACGGGGCGGGGACAAGGGCAATGGTTGCATTCAAATCCGCCGGGGCGTCTTCCGCCACGACCGGGGAGCCGCAAAGGCCCAGGAGCAGAAGAGTGCTTACGACGGGGCACGAGAGAAGAAAGGGGTTTTGAAGTTTCATAAGCGCCAAGAAAGGAGTAGATCCGCGATCCGCCGGGACGGCCGGCGCGATCTGCTGGCGCTAAGAGCATAATCTCGCGACCGCGGGAGGGGAATGCGGAACGATTAATTGGGAGAAGTTGGGTGTGGCCTTCATTTGCGGCAAGGGTTTCCAGCCCCCGGCCGCGGTGCGGCAACTGTCCCTGGCTGTGCCACATTGTTCCGGAATACCGGAACCATGGGTTGGAAACCCATGCCACGAAAGATGGTCACACCCGAGAAGTTCCCCCGCCTACTCCGCACTCTGCACTCTGCACTCAGATCTCAGTCTCCGCTGGTGGTGCGGATGTGCGGCTTGCGGCCCGGCTGCTCCCAGGCGCCGCCAAGGCATTTGGGGCAGCGCCGTCTTGCGTGTGCGTGCTCGGGCGGCTGATAGCCGCAGTAGTGGCACTGGAGATGGGCCACGGTCCGTCGGCGGAAGGCCGCGAGGCGGACCTTCAGATTCTCGATTTTGTTTGCAATAGGCATGGCATTTGGGAGCCGGCGAAGCTCTTGCCCGAACCATACCGCAAAATTGTGATTCGGCCACCCGACCCCTTTTCAAAGGGGCGCGTAAGCACACATGACGCCGCGTTAATGGGTTGGGACTGGCGGATATGCGGCCTGTGCCGGCTGCGTGTCCCGCCGGAGATGACGAATATGGACTCGCCAGAGTAGGACGTCTTAAGACCCGCACGCCGACGGGTTCTTTCAGGAAGACCGGGGCGTAAAGAAGCGAAAGTTATCGGTCCCACGCCGGCGGATTGGCCTTGTACTGTGCGAAGGATGGAAGCTTCTGATCCCGTTGGGAGATGGTGGGATTCGCGATCGGCCACGGCACGGCCAACTGCGCGTCGTTCCACGCGACGCCCCCTTCGCCGGCCGGGTTGTAGGTCGCGTCCACCTTGTACAGAACATCCGCCGGCTCATCCCCCAGCACGCAAAAGCCGTGGGCAAAGCCCGGCGGCACCCAGAGCAGCCGCCCGTTCAAGTCGCTCAGTTCAAACGCGGCGTGCTGCCCGAAGGTCGGCGAATCGGGGCGGATGTCCACAACCGCGTCCCATATTCGCCCGCGCACCACGCCCACGAGTTTTCCCTGCGTCGGGTTCGTCTGGTAGTGAAGCCCGCGCAGCACGCCCGGCGCGGAGCGGGAATGGTTGTCCTGCGCGAAGTGCGTCGGCAGGCCGCCCTCGCCAAAGCGGTCGATCTGAAATCGCTCGACGAAGAACCCGCGCGCGTCGCCGTGAACCTTGAGCTCGACCAGCATCAATCCCTTGATTTCCAGTGGCACTACCTTCATGGCGTCCACATTATCACGGGAACCGGGATCAACAAAGAAAAGGATGCCGCCGATTGCCCCACGCCGTTGCGAAACCGACGTGGAAAATCGCGCCGCCGCCCGATACGCTCGCCACCGTGAACGAACGCAACCACATTTTCGCCCAGCCTCCGTCGCCTCTGCGTGACGGGCTTGCCAGGGAATGGATGCTCAAAGGCGGCATCGATTTCTTCAATCACGGCTCGTTCGGTGCAGTCCCCCGCGCCGTTTTTGAAGCGCAGAGCGCGTGGCGCGTGAAGCTTGAGTCCGAGCCGATCGAGCTGATCGGCCGGCGGTGGGAAGACCTGGTGCGCGAGGCCAAGCGGCCCGTCGGGGCGTGGCTGGGAATGAGTGAAAACGATTTCGGCTTGGTAACCAATGCGACTGAAGGCGTGAACGCCGCGTTGCAATCGCTTTCACTTTCGACCGGCGACGAGTTGCTGGCGACGAGCCACGTGTATAACGCCGTGCGGCAGGCGATGCGCCACACCGCCCGCCGGGCGGGCGCGGAATATCGCGAGGTGAAGATTCCACTGCCCGTGCGGTCTACGGGCGAGATCACGGAGACGGTGCTTGGCGCGCTCACGCCGCGGACGCGGGTGCTGGTGATCGACCACATCACGTCCCCTACCGCGCTGGTCTTTCCAGTTCAACAAATCATCGAGGGGTGCGCGAATCGGAAAAACCCGGTGGACGTTTTGGTGGACGGCGCGCACGCGCCGGGGATGGTGCCGCTGGATGTCGGAAAGCTGGGGGCGGCGTACTACGCCGCGAATTTGCACAAGTGGGTCTGCGCACCCAAGGGGAGCGCATTCCTGTGGGTGCGGCCGGACCTTCAGCCGGCGGTTCACCCCGCGGTCATCAGCCACCATTGGGGGGAGGGCTTCGCCCGTGAATTCGGCTGGCAGGGGACGCGGGATCTGAGCGCGTGGCTCACCATTCCGCGGGCGATGCAGTTTATGGCAGACCTGGGGTGGGGGCGCGTTATGGGCCACAACCACCACATGGCGGCGTGGGCCCATCGCATGCTCGTCGAGCGATGGAAGGTCGAGCCGATCAGCCCCCTTGACGGCTCGATGCTCGGCTCGACCGCGACCGTGCGGCTGCCCGCGCCGCTTGCAGCGATGGACGCCGCTCAGAGCGCGGCGCTACAGCAGCGGCTCTACACGGAGTTCGGCATCGAAGTCCCGTTAGTATGGAATGAGGGGTGGACGCTGCGGGTTTCCTGCCAGGTTTACAACTCGGCGGCG
>JAQGHP010000047.1 GCA_028288775.1 Phycisphaerales bacterium
AGTGAGGGCGACCTGAAGCTGTTCAAGCAGGCGCTGAACATGATGTTCGAGAACGACCGCTCCGCCGCCCGCGGGCAGATGCGGCCGGTGCGGTGCATCGCCTTCCGTCACGAGAACAAGCTGGGCAACGCCCGGGCCGATCAGCTTTTCGCCCGGGTGAAGGTTGAGTTGAAGCCCGAGTTGAAAACCGAGAAGCGGCCGCCGCGTTCGAAGGACGATTACACTATCACTGTCGCCGCGGGCGATCTGCCCGCGGGCGTGACGGTAGAGGAATGGGTGTAGCGGTGTATGCCGAAGACGACCTCCTGCCCATCAGCGCCCTGCAGCACTTGCTGTTCTGCCCCCGGCAATGTGCGCTGATCCACGTCGAGCGGCTGTGGGCCGAGAACTCCCTCACCCGCGAGGGCCGGCACCTGCACGAGAAGGCGGACGGCGGGCGGGGAGAGCGCCGCCTCGGCGGACGCATCGCTCGCGGGCTGCTCCGTGAGTGAGAAAGCCGGGAATGACCGCCACTCGTTATGCAAGCCCGGCGGCTGCACGCCGCGAACCCCCAGCGCACGGCAAATCCCCGACAGGTTCGCGATAGCAGTAAGCCGTTCTTTGGCAAGTAAATACCGGCGCGGGGCCGCGTTCCGGCCCCGCGCGATGCCGCCCGACCGGCCGGCGTTCGCGAGAATGGGAGTTTGCGTCAGTTGCAGCCCCAAGTTATGAATGAGATGTCGCCCCTCACGCTGGGGCGTGGATTGAAACCATGCGTCGGATTCGGCGCGGGAGGCGTCGAGGGGTCGCCCCTCACGCTGGGGCGTGGATTGAAACCAGCAGGACCGCGACGGTTTTTGGGACCCGTTCCGGTCGCCCCTCACGCTGGGGCGTGGATTGAAACCTGCGCCGAGAGCCAGTCGCTGAGCGCGGCGACGTCGCCCCTCACGCAGGGGCGTGGATTGAAACGCCGGGAGGGCGGGGGATGGGTGAGAGGGGTGGGGGTCGCCCCTCACGCTGGGGCGTGGATTGAAACGCCACCGCCAGCGCCAACCGGCACACGGCCAGGGGTCGCCCCTCACGCAGGGGCGTGGATTGAAACGCCTCGGCGACGCGCAGGATTTGATGCACCCGCTGTCGCCCCTCACCAGGGGCGTGGATTGAAACTCCTAAGCCCGTTTCACCCGTCGCCCTTGCGGACGTCGCCCCTCACGCAGGGGCGTGGATTGAAACTTCGGAGCGGGGCGGGACTACACGACCATCACGCGGGTCGCCCCTCACGCGGGGGCGTGGATTGAAACATGCCGTCGGCACCGGCGCACCGGCCAAAGGGAGTCGCCCCTCACGCGGGGGCGTGGATTGAAACATCAGGGCGAGAGAGAACAGCGGGTCGCAGATCAGTCGCCCCTCACGAGGCGGCGTGGATTGAAACTTGTCCCGCACGACGGAGGGGCGGATCGTTCGCGTCGCCCCTCACGCGGGGGCGTGGATTGAAACCACTCGCACCGGGCGAACACCAGGCCCGCGATCGTGTCGCCCCTCGCGCGGGAGCGTGGATTGAAACACCGCCGCGATGGGTGCCGCGGTCATCGCGCTGGTCGCCCCTCACGCGGGGGCGTGGATTGAAACTGCTCATTCCATTGCTGGACGGTGTCGCCATTGGCGTCGCCCCTGACGCAGGGGCGTGGATTGAAACTGCCCCGCAGGGCGTTATGCCGCCGCGTCGTGGACGTCGCCCCTCACGCAGGGGCGTGGATTGAAACCCGCTGGTGAAGTTTTTCGGCGCGGACGAGTGGGGTCGCCCCTCACGCAGGGGCGTGGATTGAAACTTCGCTGCCATCGTTGCCCTTTTCTGCGGACTGTGTCGCCCCTCACGCAGGGGCGTGGATTGAAACCCGCGGGCGGTGGCGGCGCAGCGCTGGGCGGACAGTCGCCCCTCACGCAGGGGCGTGGATTGAAACCGCGACGCCAGGTCCGGGTTGCGTGCCGCGATCAGCGTCGCCCCTCACGCAGGGGCGTGGATTGAAACGTCCTCCCCGCCGCGTCCGCCGCCGCCTTGCCTGTCGCCCCTCACGCAGGGGCGTGGATTGAAACCACCCGTCGAAGGCGAAGGGGGTCCGACGCCAATGCGGGTCGCCCCTCACGCAGGGGCGTGGATTGAAACTGCCGCTCAATCACGATCCGGCTGGTCGTGTCGATCGTCGCCCCTCACGGGGCGGTTTCAATCGAGCCAGGCTGGCAATCGCGGCGCGTACCTCCGGCGCGAGCGCGGGCCAGGCGGCTATCAGCGCGGCCAAATCCCGGTCGTGACAAGCGCCGGACAAGCGCCGTGGAAAACTATCGAAACGCTCGGGAAAAGTGGGGTTATTGCCCGGAATGTCGACGTGGTGGGCTTCGAGACTTGCCCGGCCCCGCCGGCCGGGGTCGAGTGGTACGTGCGGTCCGTCTACGGCATCCTGTACTTTGCCCGGAATGACTACGCCACGGACCAGTCCCCGCGGCCTCTCGCGTGGACGACCCACGTGCCACACCCGGTTTTTGCCGGCCCCGTGGTCCAGACGGGCCGCGTCAACTTCGTGGTCGGTCCGTTCAGCATGGGCGGCGGGGGCGGTGCGTGGACTTGGCACACCGCTACGACCGTGCCGCACTGGTTTCCCGCCGCTTTGGCCACGATCCTCCCGGCCGTGTGGCTCGTGGGAGGTCGCCGCCGGCGGCGTCGGGCCGCGGCCGGCCTCTGCCACTCGTGCGGCTACGACCTCCGCGCCACGCCCGAGCGATGCCCGGAGTGCGGGGCGGTTCCTATCCCCTCCAAACGATGATTTCTGTTCTATTGTGCAGACCCACGTTCTATTGTGCAAAACGCTTCTATTGTGCAAAGCCGCGCTGCCCGATGAAATACCTAAGAAATTAACATTTATATTCGGTGGTGGGGATGGCTTCACGTCGCCCCATTCACCCAGTCGAGCAGCAACTCGATGTGCTCGAAAAGCAGCGGCTTGCTGAAGAACACGTCCGCCCCTTTCGCCAAAGCCAGAGCCTTGCTCTCGGCGATCGCCGTCAACACCGCAACCCGCATGGGACGCCCCTCGCTGCGGATGCGGTCGAGCACTTGCAGCCCGCTGCCGTCGGGCAGCGTCAGGTCGGGGATCGCCACATCCTGCCCGTCGAGCATGGCCAGGGCTTGGGCCACGGTGCCCGCCTGACAGACCTCCAGCCCGCTCCGCTCAAGGAGCACGCACAGGGCGGTGCGGATGAATTCGTAGTCCTCGACCAATAAAACTTTGCGTGCGACTCATGGGTATTCCTCGCCCGCCCGCGCGCGCCGAAATCTTTCGTCGATGGTAAGGGGAACTACCTTCACCCCCTCGTCGGTAATCTTGAGGTAAATGGTCCCGTTGAATCTGTCGGGCTCGGCGAGAAGTTTGCGGACCTCCACCTCCTGCCGGTGCTGCTTGCCGTTGGGGGTCGTCCATTCGACCGTCGCGGTGGCGGGCGTGGGCGGCGGGTTCGTGCCAAGCCCGTAGCTCATTCCCGCGCCCGGCGCCAGGCCCTCGACCGTAAGATGCGAAAAGGGTTCACTCATTTCCCAACGAAGCCCGACCTTGGAAAGGGCCTGAGTAGTTTTGTTGGCAAGGGCGACACTGGAGGAGAACATGACGTGGCCGTCCGCATCCTTGGGCGGAAAGATGTCATTCGGGAGCGTAGACGGATTCGCCAGCGCCGCGTGGGTCGGATGGTCCACGGCCGCTTCGTCCCGGCGGAGCATTTCCTCGAAGGTCAGCGCAACCACTTTCACTCCATCGCTGGTGATCCTGAAGAAAATGGTCCCGTTGAATTTCTCCGGCTCAGGCACAAATTTGCGGACCTCCACCTCCTGTCGGTGCTGCCGGCCGTCAGGCGTTTTCCACTCCACTGCTGCAGTGAGGGGTGCCGGAGGCGGGTCGAGCCCAAGCCCATAAATGCCGCCGCCCCCGTTGGGCCCCAGAGACCCTGCCCCGGGATTAGCAAACTGCCCTCGCATCGCCCAATGGAGACCGACGCCGGTAAGTTCCTCCGCCGTTTCATTGATAAAAGCGACATGGTACGGCAAGTTAATTCGGCCATCCGCAGTCTTGACTGGAGGATGGTCGTGAACTCCACCAATGTTACGTTGCACCGTATGACTTGCGGCCGCGCCGGGCAAATCGCCCTGGGTCCGCTTTTGATCTATGGGAATGAGCACCCTGGCGCGGGCGAGGGCCAAATGGACGATCAACGCGGCCGCGCCCACGAGCAGGCCACAGGCCGGCAAAATGAACAAAATGATCTTACGATTCCTGGATCCACGCATAATCGTCCCGCTTTTTGGCTACTTGAATTTCACGCCAATGAGTTTCGCGTCCGCTTCCATATCCGTCAGAACTTGCGGGTCGAACCGGATGGTGGTGTGACCATCTAGGGGATAAGTTTTTTCGTCCGACGGCGGAGCATCAGGCTTTTTGACGGCGTCTTGCTTTAGGATTGGGTTTTCAGTGGCGAACACTTTGCCCGCTAACTCGTCGTACATCCCCCGCTGAAAGCGTACGAGGTACAGGAGTAGTCAACTGAATACACTTGTACCTATTCGATAGTTTCTTATGCGCTTTATGCCCTAAGAGAACGGTGTTTCCATCGTAAAAACGCCGTATCTCACCCTGTTTTGTGGTTTATGAGACCCCTGCTCTAACCGCTGAGCTATACTCCCGGGTTCCGCGCGATCGCGCCAGCCCCTGCCGTAATCCCGCGCGGGCGGGAATGCTAGCATTGGCAGGCGGTTGGGTCCATTGGCGTTGGTCGGGGGACCGCCGTCGGCGGGCGGAATCTCCGTAGCCCAAGTCACCCCATGCCTTTTATCATCGAGCCCATGAATACCACGCTGCGCAACATTCTTACCAGGCATTGGGGGCTCGGAATTCTCATCGGCAGCAGCATCTGCCTGAGCGCCTGTCATCATCACCACGATGATGACCGTCCCCGCGCGGTCATCGTTGACGATCGTGGCTTTCGCCACGAAGGCTACCGCGACGAGCATGGCTGGCATGGCGGGTACTACGACGAGCGCCATGAATTCCACGACGACCCGCACGAGTGGCATTACGAGCACCACTAATCCGCCCTCACTCGAACAACGGCAGTTGCCGCGAATCGTCAACGACGGATTCGACCTGCCCGTCGCCGAACCGGGTGACCAGCCGGTCGCCGGGTGCGACCTCGGCGGCGCTGCGCACGGGAACGCCGCCCTTCTTTCGCGTGGTGATCGTGTACCCGCGACGAAGGACGTTTTCGGGCCCGACCGCCTCAAGCTGTCGCCCCAGCGCTTCGAGGCGCTGGCGGCACAGCAGCACCGTGGTTCGTGCGGCCATGCCAAGTCTGTCGGAAACCGCGGCGAGCTTCTGCCGGCGCAAGGGCAGCGTGTATTTCGGGTGACAGTCGGTCAGCAACGCTGAAAACTTCGCGACGCGTTCGCCATCCACCCGCACCCGATGCGCGATCGCCAGCGACAGTTCCTGCCCGAGCAGGCCCAGCCGCTCACGCAGACGCGAAAGCGTCGAGGGTAGGTGACGCTCGAGTCGGGCTTCCAGGGTTTGTAGCTGAAGTTGTGCGGTATGGACCCGGTCGCCGACGGACATCGCGAGTGCGCGCTGGCGGTCGTCGAGCAGCTGGCGGAACGAATTGACCCGGTCGAGCGGCCGGCGGAAGGCCTCGTGGCGCTCGATTGATCGCAGCCGTTGTCGCGACTCCTGCACCGTGGCGGCCGCGGCTCGGCGCAGGCGGATTGCCGCGGCGTCCACTTCGTCGCGCACGCTGCGCCACTGCGCCGCGACCACCTGTGCCGCTTCCGTGGGCGTGTGAGCGTGGTAGTCGGCGACAAGGTCCGCGATGGACGTATCCACCTCGTGCCCGATCCCGGTGACCACGGGAATCCGCGACGCCGCGATCGCGCGGGCGACGACTTCCTCGTTGAACTGCCAGAGATCTTCGAGCGATCCGCCGCCCCGCGCGAGGATGATGACTTCCGCGCCGACGTCCTCCCCGTCCCGACTCACGTGCGCGATCGCCCCGGCGATTTTCGCCGCCGCCCCGTCTCCCTGCACCGGAACGGGGTAAACCATTAGCCGCAGCCACGCATAGCGCCGGAGCACCTTCAACATGTCCGCCAGCGCAGCGGTGTCCGCCCCGCTAATTAACACGACCGACATCGGGTACGCCGGCATCGGCCGCTTGCGCTCGGCCGCGAAAAGCCCCTCCGCTTCAAGCTTCGCACGGAGTTGTTGGAAGGCGACTTCCAGCGCCCCCTGCCCCAGCGGCCGCAGCGTCGTGACGTACAGCTGATACTTGCCGCGCGTGGTATACACGCCCACTTTGCCGCCGGCCAGCAGTTCCATACCGTCGGCCGGGTTGAACTTCAGTCTGGCCGCGTCGCTCCGCCACATCACGCAATCGATGCAGCTCCCCGCGTCCTTGAGCGTGAAGTAGACGTGACCTGACGATTGGTTCGGCCGGTAGTTGCTGACTTCCCCGCGGACGTAAATGGTTTCCGGGATTCCAACCTTAAGCGTGCGCTCGATCCGACTCGTGAGCTGCGAAACGGTGATCGGCTCGACGCCGGGTTTCCCCGTGCCCGGGGTATGCGGTTCCCCTTCCGCACCAGTCGCCTGCGCGTCGGAGTCGCCATCGCCCCGCCGCCGGCGAGTGACCTTCTCGTGAAAATCGAAAAATCCGCTCTTCCCCATATGCGCCGCAGTATAGCGAGCCCGCCACAAATGTACTCCGGCCGCGGTATTGCGATACAACTACACGTGCCGCAGATCACCGCGGCCCAGGCTCAACGGCCCCCTTCGGAGGAATCATGCGCTCCCTCACGCTCATGCTCCCGGCGACAATCTGCTCGATCCTCATCTGCTCGACTTTCGCACCCACCGCCGCCCGCGCGGACGAAGGAGCCACGGTGAAAATCGCCCAGCTCGAAAATCACCTCGAAGTCACACTCGGCGGCAAGCCGTTCACCTCCTACTGGTACGCCAAGCGCGACGACCGCCCCTACGTGCGGCCATTCTTCTTCCCCGTGATGGCCCCCGGCGACGTGCCCGTCACCTCCGACCAATACGCGGTCGTCGAAATCCAGAAAGTCCCCAAGTCCGATCACCCCCACCACCAATCCCTCTGGGTTTCCCACGGCGACGTCAACGGCGTCGATCATTGGTCGCTCGCCAAAGGCGCCGATTCCCCCAAACAGCGGCACGTGAAATTCTCCCGCATTGACTCCGACGGGTTTGCCGAAACATTGCAATGGGAAAATAACGACCACCAGCCGATGCTCGATGAGACGCGGACCGTCCGCTTCGTCGCCTTCCCCGATGGCAACCGGGCGATCGATATCGCCTCCGCATTCACGCCCATCGACGGGCCGATCACTTTCGCCGACACGAAAGAAGCCGGCCTGATGGCCGTGCGGCTGGCGACTTCCATCGCCGCCCGCCCCACGCTCACCCAATCCACC
>JAQGHP010000422.1 GCA_028288775.1 Phycisphaerales bacterium
CTGTGCCCTACCAGCAGTTGGCAAAGGTTGCTTGTGACGTTCGCCGTAACCGCGGCGGTATACGCGCCGTCTCTCAACATCGAACTCGTAACATCTACTTCGGCCGCGTCTCTCAGTTCACGAAACCGCCGTTCAGCGCCTTTAATGCCGAGCGGTTCGCTCGCGTAGTTATAGAAGATGTACGGGCCGCGCCGCTTCACCTTCGCGAGCGCGTCCAACGTCTCCTGCCACAGCACGGCTACTCTTACGCACTTTCCCGTCTTAGCGCGGTGGGTCACCAGGCACCCGTCCCGGATGTCCGACCACCGGAGCCGGATAACCTCTTGGCAGTACATCGCTGCGTTTAGCATCAACAGGACCATTGCCCGGTCGTCGCCCTCGGCCTTTCCCAGCAGCTTGTTCCAGTCGGCGACTTCGACGGGCTTGGGGTCCAAAGAGACGGTTGTTTCATTCGGCGTCAGCAGCCCGAGGTAGCCGATCAACCGCGTAAGCTCATCGATAGCAAGGGCGCGATCACGGAAGAATGAAAGGTACCTGCGGATGCGCGTGAACAGGTTCGCCTGCGTTTTGCCCGTCAGCTTCCGCGCGTACACGACGTCACGATACGCAACAACCGATTCGGGCGTGATGTCCTCGAGACTCTCGATGCCGGCCGTTTCGCAGAAGTCCTCGAAGGCGACAGGGCATTTGCGCTTCTGCTCGGGGCTCGAATTAAAATGCTGATCCCAAATACCCTTGAGGGTGTTCAATCTCGGGAGCGGCACCGGCTCTTTTACGTCGCGAAGATAGCCGATCTTCTCGACGCCGACGCGCTCAGCGACCCATTTCGGCCGGTCGATGATCTGCCGCCGGAGCCACTTCCACTGGGCGGGGGAAAGGTGATCGTCGGTGACCGCCCAAGTCTTGCTCCCTTTGTTCGGCTGCCGCAGGGCGACGTTTAGCGCCCCGCCAGCTTCAGTGATGCGGGCGTCAATGTCCCTCATCGCGGCTTCCGCCGACTCGTGGACCTTTAGCGTGCCAAGGCTTGAGCCGACCTTCTTTGCCTGCCACTCGCGGAAGTGGGCAATAGCGAGCGATTCATCGTGTTCGGAGAAGGTGTACTTTTCCGGCCCGCTCGCACGCCAGCGGCCATCGCCGAGTTGCATAAGGCCAACGACGGGGTCACCGATCTTGGGATGATGGATCGCGGTTGGACGGCCGCGCCGTGTAGTGCTTTTGAGCATGCCCGTACCATATCGGGCGTACCGATTAAAGTACACCATTTAGTACGGAATCAGGTTCTAGCTGCGGGAAATAAACGGAGAGGGGGAGATTCGAACTCCCGCTACCCTTTCGGGCAGACCGGTTTTCGAAACCGGCGCATTCAACCACTCTGCCACCTCTCCGGGTGGAGGACGGAAAGATATTGTACGGGGGGGCGGGCGTCAACCGATCAGAGTAAATGGTCGACCAAAGCACGGACCCGGCGGGGCTCGGCCGGGTCGGTTGCGATGCCATTCTGCTTCAAGGTGGATCAGAACAACTTCAAATAGGGCAGTTCCGATTCGCCGCCGGTGAGGTATTTGTCGATGCCGTGGGCGGCGCAGCGGCCTTCGCTGATGGCCCAGACGACGAGGCTTTGGCCGCGGCGCATGTCGCCGGCGCTGAAGATGCCCTTTTCGCTGGTGTGGTAGTTTTCGTCTACGACCACATTGCCGCGGGCGTCTTTTTTCAAATTGAGCTGGTCGATGGGGCCGGCGTGCTCGGGGTGGATGAAACCCATGGCGAGAAGCACCAGGTCGGCTTCGAGCGTGAACTCGGTGCCGGGGATTTCCTTCATTTGGTAGCGGCCGTCGGGGCCCTTGCCCCATTCCAGGCGGATGGCGTGGAGCTTTTTCACCGCGCCGTTTTCGCCGCTGAAGGATTTGGTGTTGATGGCGAAATCGCGGACCTCGCCCCCGGCGTAGTTGATGGCTTCCTCGTGGGCGGAGCTAGTGCGGAAGATCATGGGCCAGTAGGGCCAGGGCATTTCCTGCGTGCGCTCTTCGGGGGGGCGCGGGAGCAGTTCAAACTGCTTCACGCTCGCACAGCCCTGGCGGAGGGCGGTGCCGAGGCAGTCAGCGCCGGTATCGCCGCCGCCGAGGATGATCACGTGCTTGTCCTTCGCGTCGATGAATTGTTCGTCGGGGATCTCGTCGCCGAGGTTGCGCTTGTTCTGCAACGGCAGGTAGGTCATGGCCGGGTAAATGCCCTTGAGCTCGCGGCCGGGGACGGCCAGGTCGCGCGAGTGGGTCGCGCCGCCGCAAAGGAGGATGGCGTCGAAACCTTTGCGCAACTCGTCGATCGTCACGTCAAAGCCCACGTTGGCGTTGGTCTTGAAGGTGATGCCTTCGGCTTCCATCAGCTTGACGCGGCGTTCTACGACTTTCTTATCGAGCTTGAAATTCGGGATGCCGTAGGTGAGCAGGCCACCGATGCGGTCGGCGCGCTCGAAGACGGTAACGAGGTGCCCGGCCTTATTGAGCTGTGCCGCGGCGGCGAGGCCCGCCGGGCCGGAGCCTACGACGGCGACGCGCTTGCCCGTCCGCTTTTCCGGCGGCTGGGGCTTTACCCACCCGGCGTTGAAGGCGTAATCGATGATGTTCTGCTCGACGAGCTTAATCGTGACGGGCTTGTCGTTGATCCCCAGCACGCAGGCTTCTTCGCAAGGGGCCGGGCAGACGCGGCCGGTAAATTCGGGGAAATTGTTGGTCTTGTGCAACATCTCCAAGGCGTCGGACCAGCGGTTCTTGAAGACTAAGTCATTCCATTCGGGGATGATGTTGCCCAAGGGACAGCCGTTGTGGCAGAACGGAATGCCGCAGTCCATACAGCGCGCGCCTTGGGCGCGGAGCTTGTCTTCGGGGAATTCATGGTAGACCTCGTCCCAGTCGAGGATACGAAGCTGCACCTCCCGGCGTGTGGGCGTTTCTCGCGTGAATTCCTTAAAACCGGTTGGTTTGCCCATGTCGCTGACTTCCCAAAACAGATTGAACGATGGCGGACTGTAGGTGGGTGTACTCGCCCACCGATACCCTGACTGTGCGCCCAATGGTGGGCGGGTACACCCACCCTACACGAATTAATTTCCTCGCCTTTACACGGACCGCGAGGGCGGCATCCCAGCTTTATACCTTCGCACCCTGCCGCTGGGAGAGCAGGTTTGCACGGCGTTCCATTTCCGCGAGGTTGTCGAGCACGCGGCGATAGTCGTTGGGCATCACTTTCACGAAACGCTTGATCGCCGTGTCCCAGTTATCAAGGATCTCCTTTGCCCGCGCGCTGCCGGTGTACTTGAGGTGGCTTTCGAGCATCCGGCGGATGGTCTGCGCATCCTCGGGTTTGTCGGGGGCTTCCAGCGAGACCATGTCCTGATTGCAGAGACGCGGGAATTGCAGGTCCTCGTCGTAGACGTAGGCGATGCC
>JAQGHP010000072.1 GCA_028288775.1 Phycisphaerales bacterium
TCCCGGTGCTGCTGATCCTGCGGGAGTACGACATCGACGAGCTGCGCGCCATGACCCAAGCGGTGTTCCCCGACCTCCTGCCGCCGCCCCCGGCTGGCGGAGGCGTAGTTGTGTAGATACCTTAGGCCCGAGCCGTGGGCTAAGGTCTTACGCCCCTCCGGGGCTGGGTTCTGCACTATTCATTCTCGCGCTTTTCCTCCGGTTCCCGCTTCCCTGCAGCAGAGAGAGTACATTCTCCGCGGACCGCCCGAGCAGGGCCGGCGCTTCCGCCATGGCCTGCGCCAAATCCATCGGCCGGTCGCAGATGGAGAACCATGCGGTCAGCCCTTCCTTCCGCGCATCTTCCAATCCCTCTCCCACCGAACCCGCCAGCGCGACGCATGGGATGCCCAGCTCGCGACACAATCGCGCAACGCCGATGGGGGTCTTGCCGTGCAGGCTTTGCCCGTCGAGGCGGCCCTCGGCGGTAATGCACAAATCCGCGCCGGCGAGGCGCTCGCGCAGTTGCGTCGCTTCGATCACGCTATCGATCCCACTGCGGAGCGTCGCGCCGAAGAAGGCGAGCATGGCGAAGCCCAGCCCGCCGGCCGCGCCGGCGCCGGGTGTGTTCGCTTCGGCCGTCTTTCCCGTCCGTCCGGCGAGTTGGCGCAGGGCCGCGTCCAGTTCTATCACCTGCCCCGGCGTCGCGCCTTTCTGCGGGCCGAAGACGGGCGCGGCGCCAGTGGGTCCGAAGAGCGGGTTGGCAACGTCGCACGCGACCGTGATCGCCATCCGATCGACGGTGCTGCCGCGGCCATGCTTGATGAGGACGACGCGGGAAAGGTCGCGGCCGCAGAGCGGCTCGGTGGGGGAGACGGGCTCGCCGGCTTCGAGGATGACGGGGAGGCCGCAGGCTTGGGCGCAGCCGATGCCGCCGTCCACGGTCGCGCTGCCGCCGATGCCCAGGATGCAGCGTTTCGCCCCCATCTGTGCAGCAGCGACGAGCAACTCTCCCGTGCCGAACGTCGTGGTCGCCATCGGGTCGCGGTCGGCGGGCGCGAGCAGCGCCAGCCCACTCGCCGCGGACATCTCGATGACGGCGGTTTCCCCATCGCCCAGCATGCCGAAGACGGCGTCCACCTTCATTTCCGGCAGCGGCCCGATGACCCGTCGGGTGACGAGCCTTCCGCCCGTCGCGGCAACCAGTGCCGCCACCGTCCCTTCGCCGCCGTCGGCGACGGGGCACAAGTCGAGTTGAACGTTTGGATCAGTGCGGCGCAGGCCAAGTGCGATCGCTTCCGCAACTTGGTCGGCGCGAAGGCAGCCTTTGAATTTGTCGGGGGCGATGACGATTTTCATGCTTACATTATGAGAGGGGCGTCTCGCTTGCCCAGTGGCATGGGCATCGCGCTTGTGCCGTGGCATCGGCGGCCCGCCCATGGTCGCGGTCCTCCGCGACATTCAATTCGTACCCGGATCGAAGAGAGCAACATGTAACACAGCCGCCCTCGGCTTTGATCCGGCCGCAATGTGGCACAGCCGCCCCTGGCTGTGATTCCGCCGCAGGCGGCGTGAGAAAACACAGCCGGGGCGGCTGTGCCACATGGTATTCGGATGGCCGGAGTACCAGCCAACGCGGCGGGGTGCCGCCGCCCATGGGCGGGCCGCCCGTGCCACGAAAAAGATGTACGGCAAAGCCGAACCCACACGGGGCGAATTCGCCCCATCTCAATGGTCAACGTTATCCCGCCGAAGCGAAATAGAGTCCCGAGTACACCTTTAGATCGATCAGGCTTCCCCCCGCCCGCCGCTCTTCGAGCCATCGCGGCACATCAGCCAGCGGCACCTCATGCACCGCAATGTCTTCCGATCCGTCCCCCTCGCCCGCGCCCGTTTTTCGCAATCCGGTCGCGCGGAAAAGGGTGATCACTTCATCTGTGATTCCTGCCGACGCCGCCCCCTCAGCAAGGTAAACCATTTCGGCCGCCTCGTACCCCGTTTCCTCCAGCAGTTCCCGCCGAGCCGCGGCGGCAAGCTCCTCCGTCTCCTGTCCCGCCACATCCCCCGCCAGCCCCGCCGGCAGCTCGATCACCCGCTTCCCCACCGGCGGCCGATACTGCTCGACCAGGATGAGCTTCCCCTCGTCCGTCACTGCAAGAATCGCGACGATCCCCGTCACGCTTTTGCGCTGGGCGTACTCCCATCCGCCGCGGCTGACGAGGCGAACGTGCTTGCCGTCGTGGAGAATCTTTGTCACTTTCGTTTCTCGGTTGGCATTGGACATGGGATTCGATTCTCTGCCGGTTTGGGCCGGAATATAAGGGTCCGCAACGCGGACCGCGGTTGTTGGCTGAATCCGTTGCGCTTCAGTTCACAATCCGTAAATCGGGAAACAGACTTTGAAATTGCTGATCCAATTCGCGTAGATAGCGTTTCCCGTACGTTCGATCTTCCAACCCGTCTGCCAGGACTTCCGGCACATCCGGCTCGATCTCCCGGCAGCAACATGCGGCGCCCATTGCGATCGCGGCCACGGTGTCTACGTCGCCGCCGAAGGCAATGCAGTGGCGCAGGAGATCGCTCATTCGGTCATTTCGTTGCAATGCGGTGATGGCCGCCCGAACGCTCATCCATCCCTTAAGCTTGACGCGCCCTTCCCAGGGTTCGTCCCACCGTCCGGGCACCCGCTCGGCCACAAACCTGCCGACCTCATGCTTGGGTCCAAGTCCGTAAGCGAGATAGTGCGTGGCGACAGCAGCGGCCACCGCGGCGTTGGTGCCGTCGGGCGTGTCGTGCGTCAGCTTCGCCTGCAATGTGCACGACTCGATCACCTGCGCTAGATCCGGCAATAGCCCGATAGGCGTGGCCCGCATAGCCGCGCCGCTCTTGTCGCTATCGGGGCGAATCCTTGCGAGGAATTCATCGGCGTCATGAATCTCGCAAAGGAATTGATAGAACCCCGGCGCATAACCTTCGCGCGGGTCGCGTTTGAAAACCTCGACGAACTTTGCCGCCAACAATTCGCGCGTCCAAGGGACGCCGCAAAGCATTGCCTCGGCCACCGCGATCGACATTTGTGTGTCGTCCGTGTACCAGCCCGCCGGCAGCGGGTGCCTGGGGTGCTTCACGTAGCCTGAGAGGTTGTTGTGCGCGGTTACGATCTCGGAGTGGACATATTCGAGTCCCGCTCCGTAAGCGTCACCGATCGCGATCTCGAAAAGCATGGTGTTCACCGCTTCCCTTCTTCCGGAACCACCAGGAACTCGGCGGGCACGTGGTCCGTCAACCACACGCCGTTGGGCGTGCGGTAGAAGAGCATCCCCGCCTCGCGCATCTGCCGGGCGCGGACTTCCAACAGCACGAGCTTCCCGTGCCGCTGCCCGACGTTCGCGGCGGGCGCAGTGTCCGCATACATGTGAACGTGATGCCGGGCCTGTTTGGTGAGGCCTTGTTTCCGGATCGGCTCGATATGCTTCTGCGCAGTCCCGTGATACAGCACGTCCGGCGGCTCCGCCGGCTCATAGCCGAGCTCCACTGGCACCGAATGCCCCTGATTGGCGCGGATGCGCAGGCCGTCTTCGCTCAGCGCGAACCGCTGCTTGTCGCTGCCGGCCACCACCTCGCGCAGCTCATCCGGGGTCACCGGGAACCGATGCACGGCGAGAGCGGCCAGCAGCGCTTCCACGTCCACCCATCCCGAAGGATCGAGCGTGATGCCGATTTTCTCCGGCTCATGTCTCAGGACGAGGCTGAGGAATTTGCTCGTTCTCTTTGCTAGTTCCTTGTTCATTATATTGCTCCGACCAGTTCATTAGTCCTTCAAGGGTAGGTCGTAGACAAATACGTTCACGCCGGCGTCGGCGAGCGTCTGCTGCACGATGGGGCCGACGATGTCCCAGGTTCCGCCCGCGACGCCGCATCCGATCCTTGGCATATGCACGGATGCATGCTGTTCTTTCGCGCACCGGCTCACGGTCATCAGCGCCGAGCGGATCGCCTCATATCGCACGGGTTGCACACCGTCTTTGGGGACGATGCCGTGTTGCCCGATCATGTTGGCCACCCATAGGTCTGGTCCGATGGCGACGAACTGAACCTGCCCGAGTTCGAACGGCGGCCTCCTTGCACTTCGTTTCGATGCCAGGCACGGAACCGTGCTTCGGGCTCGTGCCAGCGCTTGGACAGCGCGAGCACGAATCCCCGTCCCCATCTTCCCAGGTCGTTGCAAACGTGGGCGATGATCCTTGGACCGTCGCCTTGCGGCGCCGTGGCATCGCCTACCAGATAATGGATCGCACCCTTGGTGTGGTTCGAGTCCATGGTCAGATGCCTCCGCTCTTCGTCACAGTCACTCCAGCCCGCGCCATTTCTTCGACGGCTGCTTCCACATCGCCAGGCTTCAGGTTCACGCCGCGGCTGGCGTCTTCGATGAGGTATGTCTTGAAGCCCAACGATCGGGCGTCGAGCGCGGTGAACTTCACGCAGTAGTCGGTCGCCAGGCCGCAGACGTAGACGTCCGTTGCGCCCTTCTCCTTCAGGTAATCGCCCAAGCCGGTTGCCTTGCGGCGGCCGTTGTCGAAGAAGCCGCTGTAGCTGTCGATGGTGGGATCGGTGCCTTTCTGGAAGACGCGGCTGATCCTCTTGGTTTCCAGCCCCGGCACGAACGCGGCACCCGGCGTGTTCTGCACGCAGTGGACGGGCCAGAGGATCTGCCGCAGGCCGTGAAGGTCGATCACTTCGCCCGGCTTGCGGCCGGGGTGATTGGCGGCAAAGCTGCCGTGGTTGGCGGGGTGCCAGTCCTGCGTTGCGACGATGAGGTCGAAGCGATTTTGAAGCTGGTTGACCAGCGCGACGATGCGGTCGCCTTCGGGGACGGGGAGGGTGCCGCCGGGGGTAAAGTCGTTTTGGATGTCTACGAGGATGAGGGTTTTCATGGCGTCCTCTGTTTTTAAACGTTACTGCGACCTGAGCGGCTCTCCACGCTGCATGGCCGAATGGTTGTAGAGTGCTTTGGACTTGCTGTCTTGGAAGTCGCGACGTCCTTCGACTACGACCGAGTAGGCCAGCCACATCTGTTGCGCCGCCTTGCGATAAGGCATGCGTCCGACTGCGGTACATAGCCCCGGGCAAAGGACAGAGCTAATCTTGCCCGGCGCCGTTCGGTTGAATTCCTTGACCAATCGCAGGACCGCGCGAAAGGCCAGATAGGCGTTCACGGAGTCCGGCACTTCTTCGGGGATACGCATTGTGGGGGCGCTGACCATGTACGGAATCGATCCGTCACCTGTCTCCACGACCACGGCTTGTCCCACGGGAAGCTCCCCGTCGTGCTCCTCGCGGAGCAAGGCCCGTAGTCGCTCAGGTAATCCCCATCCAAAGCGTTCGGAGTAGACAAAATCGATTCCGCCGTCCATGTGGCCAAAGCTGTTTGCGGGGCTAACGATCGCATCAGCGGTTGCTCCGAAAATGTCTCCTTCCGAAATCGTCACGTGTTCGGTACCAATGAAGAATTCGCGCCAGGCATCGACCATCCCGGGGTTGCGATCGCGCAAATGAATGTTGACTGTTGACGCATCCATGATTGCTTCCTCAAATCTCGAAATTGAACCCGCGTTTCCGAAGTCTCTTGTACTTTTCTTCATCAAACCGGTAGAGCCGCGCCGCACGGTGGGCGACGTCCTGCTGGATTTCGTCCAGCTCTACCAGGATGCCCATCGAGAGAATTTTTTTACGGAAGTTCCGTTTGTCGAGCGGGCGTTCCAGGACGGTTTCGTACAGCCGTTGGAGCTGCGAGAGGGCGAACTTGGGCGGCAGCAGCTCGAAGCCGATCGGCTGGTAGCGGACTTTTCCTTTCAGCCGCTCCAGGGCCGCGGCCAAAATCTTCGCGTGGTCGAAGGCGAGGCTCGGGACGTCGTTCACCGCGAACCATGCGGCGCTGCGGGCATCGGTGGATGCCTGGAGGGCGCGGCCGGAGAGGTTGACCAGGGCGTAGTAGGCCACGCTGATTACGCGGCCGCGGGGGTCGCGGGGGACGTCGCCGAAGGTGTAGAGCTGCTCGAGGAAGACGTCGGTCAGGCCGGTCTCCTCCTTCAGCTCGCGGCGGGCGGCTTCCTCGAGGCTCTCTTCGAGCTTCACGAACCCTCCGGGGAGGGCCCATTTGCCTTTGAATGGGGGGACGTCGCGCTCGATGAGCAGGACCTTCAGGTCCCCCTCGTCGAGGCCGAAGACCACGCAATCAACCGTGACGCTGGGGCGGGGATATTCGTAGGTGTAGGCCATGATTTTCAATGTGGAACTTGTATACGAATGATAGTGTACGGAATACACTGAAGGAAGGCAAGTTAAATATTCCTGTCGCGGTTTGACGGGCCGTGGTGCGGAAGACCGCGAAGGCGCGAAGGCAGACGCGAAGAAGAGGAATGCAAAGCGCCAAGGCTGCCAAGAGGCAAAGAACGCCAAGGAAGAAAAATCTTGAGCTTGGCCCTCTGCTCCTTGGCGGCCTTGGCGCATCGCTTCATGCTTTTCCGCAGGAACCGCGTGCGCGGCGTAGGGTGGGTGTACTCGCCCACCGTGGTTCATCGAAAAGCAGAGCGAAGTCAGACGGTGGGCGAGTACACCCACCCTACAGATCTGTGTTCATCGGTGTCCATCGGTGGCGACCACTTCCCGCATTTCTTCGCGTCTGTCTTCGCGCTCCTCGCGGCTTCGCGGTTTTGTCGATCGGAACGGTGGACGGCGGAGTACCGCCGACACGGACGGGGCACCCGTGCCACGGGAGGAGGGTTTATGAGACGCCGCGGGCTTTTAGGATGAGGTCGGTTCTTAGGTCATAGAGTTTGCGCTCCAGGCCTACCGGGTAGGTGTGGGGGTTGATGAAACGCAGGATGCTGGGGTGGAGCCGCGAGAGTTGCTCGCGCGTGCGGCGTTGGATGTTGGGGAGATCGGGCAGGTCGTAGACGATGTTGCCTTGCAGCAGGAAGGGGACGAGGAGATCTTCGCTTTTTGTGCCGGCTTCCATCGTGCGACGGCGGGTGGGGTCTGTTGGATCGATGATCGTGGCAGGCTCGCCGATGTGGGTGAGTTCGTCGTAGATGGCGTCCGCGATGAAGAGGCCGTCGCTTCCGGTATACCGACGAACCTGGAGGATTCCAGGCGTGGTGATTTTCGCGGCTTGCTCGGAGACTTTGATTTTGGGCTGCCACTGGCCGGCGTCATCGCGGACGGCGGTGAGCTTGTAGACCCCGCCGAGGGCGGGCTGGTCGTAGGCGGTGGCGAGCTTGGT
Source organism: Phycisphaerales bacterium (assembly GCA_028288775.1). Taxonomy (GTDB): domain Bacteria; phylum Planctomycetota; class Phycisphaerae; order Tepidisphaerales; family Tepidisphaeraceae; genus RYN-428. The sequence continues at coordinate 7,262 of JAQGHP010000072.1, forward strand.
GCCGACGCCCCAGGTGTCGATCTTCGCGCCTTGCTGGTCCTTGAGGCTGGCGATGATTGTCTCGTCGAGATCATTGCTGGCGAGAATGGCGGCCTTGGGGAAGCCGCCGGCGTCGAGGATTTTTCTGGCTTCGATGCTCAGATAGGCGAGGTCGCCGGAATCGAGGCGGATGCCGACGAGCTCGTGGCCTTCTTCGCGAAGTTTTTTGCCGACTTGCACGGCGTGGCGGACGCCTTCGAGCGTGTTGTAGGTGTCCACGAGGAAGACGCAGTTGTTGGGCATTGCGCTCGCATAGGCGGCGAACGCCTGCAGCTCGGTGTCGAAGCTCATGACCCAGCTATGGGCGTGGGTGCCGCGGACGGGGATGCCGAAGAGTTTTCCGGCCAGGACGTTGGACGTGCCGGCGCATCCGCCGACGAAAGCGGCCCGGCTGGCGGTGACGCCGCCGTCCACGCCTTGGGCGCGCCGGAGGCCGAACTCGATCACTGGGTCGCCCTTGGCGGCCCAGCAGATGCGGGCGGCTTTGGTGGCGACGAGGGTTTGGAAGTTGAGGAGGTTGAGCAGGGTGGTCTCGACGATTTGCGCCTGGAGGATCGGCCCGCGCACGCGGACCAGTGGCTCGTGGGCGAAGACGGCAGTGCCTTCGGGGACGGCGTCCACGTCACAGGTGAATTTGAAATCCTTCAAGTAATCGAGGAAGCCCCGCTCGAAGAGGGGGCGGGCATCGTTGCCTTTGAGCGTGGAGAGGTATTCCAGGTCGTCGGCATCGAAGCGAAGGTGTTGGAGATAATCGATCGCATCGTGCAATCCGCAGGCGATGGCGTAGCCGCTGTGGAAAGGGTTGCTGCGGAACGAGAGGGAGAAGACGGCCTCGCGGTCGGGGGCGCCCAGCTTCCAGTAGCCGTAGGCCATGGTGAGCTGATAGAGGTCGGTCAGGAGGGAAAGGGAGTGGCGGTAGAGTTTGGAGAGGGTGGCCATTGGGGGCTCCTTAACAGTGTATATTATACACTAACAAAGGGGTGGCGTCAATTGGCCGATGGGCTTTGAAACAAATCGGAATTCCGAATCAAATCCGAATGACGAAATCCGAGTTCCGAAACGAAAAGCCCATCACAGAGGGCGCAGACGCCACAAAGGAAGAGGTAGGGAAAACTCAGTGTAGGGTGGGCGTACTCGCCCACCGTTCTTATTCGGGCGTTGGCGGTGCGAGGAAACGGTGGGCGAGTACGCCCACCCTACATGGCGTTATAGGATGACCGCCAAGACGCCAAGACGCCAAGGAAATCGAATCCTCGGCGTCTTGGCGTCTTGGCGGTTCAACCTCCTTCTTGGACTCTGAAAAAGACCGAATGAAGTGGTGGTCAGGATGTTGCCGCACGGATACGAGCGGTCATGGCGGGTGAAACGATCGGTTACAAAGACAGCCCGATGGGGCGGCGTTAACGCTGTTTTCTTTTGAACACGCGGAACAGGAGCCACAGCGACGGGAGCACCAGCGCCAGCCCGACGGGCAGCGTGGCGAGCATGAACCGCAGCGTGCTGGCGGGGGCGGCGGCGGAGGCGAGGGTGACATCGGGGTAGATCAGATATCGGCGATGGGCGACGCCCCAACCTAACAGCAGCAGCACGATCTCGCCCGCCGCGAACACGGGGGCCAGGCGGTAGCGGCGGGTGAAGACGGCCCAGGCGGATGCGCCGAAGAAAAAGATCCCCGCGGCGATCAGGGGCCAGGCCTTTCTGCTCAGCAATCGTTCGTAGAACCAATGAGCCTCGCGGTACGCGAGCACGAGCACCACTGCCGCGAGGGCGGCGGTGGCGGTGCCGGCGAGGATGGCCCGGCGGCGGAAATCTTCGCGCAAATCGCCGTCGGTCTCCTGCACGAGGTAGACGGCGGCGAGATAGGCGCAGGTAGACAGCGCCAGGACCCCGCAGCCGATCGGGTAGGGGGTGAGCCAGGGGATGGGCCGGGTGGCGTCGATGTGGACGCGTCCGTTCACGACGCCGACCGCGCCGGAGGTCAGTGCGCCGAACGCCGCGCCCAGAACGAAGGGGGAAACCACGCTGGCCGCGCCGAAGAACATTTCCCACACCGCGGGGCGGGCGAGCACGTTGATGGTGTGAGGCGCTATTTCGCCGGGCGGGGGATTTTTCTCCGGGCCATGGGCGCGGAAGACGAATGCGGCCCCGCGCAGCATGATGCCGGCGAGCGCCAGGTGGAACGGCACGAACAGCGCCACCGCGAGTACGGCGTAGCCGACCGGGAAACAGGTGAAGAGCATGACGAGCACGAAGATGAGCCAGACGTGGTTGGCTTCCCAGACGGGGCCCATGGCGTGGGCGATGGCGTCGCGCTGCCGCTGCGCCCGGGGGCCAAAGGCGAAGAGGTCCCAGACGCCTCCGCCGAAGTCCGCCCCGGCTAGCACGACGTAGGCGCACAGCCCGGCGAGGGCCGCGGCGGCGCACAGGAGGATGAGCGTTTCCTGCGTCATCAGGTCGTTACGTCCCCTCGTGCGGGCAAAGGTTCGGTGCGGTTTTCCTGGTCGGCGAATTCCTGCGGGCTTTGGCGGCCGATGAAGCGAAGCAGCAGAAGCAGCGTCGCGGCCAGAAGCAGGTACAGCGCGACAAAGCCGAAGAACGACGCATAAACGGCCGGCGAGGGGGTGACGGCGTCCGCGGTCTTCAGGACGCCATGGATGATCCACGGCTGGCGGCCGGCTTCGGTGACGACCCATCCGGCCTCCAGCGCGATGAACCCCAGCGGCCCGCACCAAAAAATCAGTCGCACCAGCCAGCGCCCGTCGAGCAGGGTCGATCGGCGGCGCACGTAGCGCAGCCAGAACCACAGCGACAGCAGGGAGAGAACGCTGCCGCAGCCGACCATGAGGTCGAACATAAAGTGGGTGAGCCCGACATTGGGCCACAAGTTACGCGGGATGTCGTCGAGGCCTTCGATGGTGGTCGATGGGTGGTGCGTGGCGAGGAAGCTGAGCGCGCCGGGGATTTGGATCGCGTAGCGGGTTTTGCGGATGGATTCATCTGGGATGCCGCCGATGTTCACCGGGGCGTAGGGCCGTGTGCGGAAGTGGCCTTCCATGGCGGCGAACTTCGCCGGTTGCGTGCGGAAGACGAACTGTGCGAGCCGGTCGCCGGCCAGGGGCTGTGCGAGTGCGGCGAGGGCTCCCACGGCCAGCGATACCATGATCGCGGAGCGGTGATACACATCGCGGCGGCCCTTCAGCCACCCCTCCGCGTACACCGCGGCTACCGCGAACGAAACGGCGATGTAGCAGGCCAGCGTAGAGTGCAATCCCATTATATACCACGAATACGACCGGAATATGGCCATGGGATCGGTGGTGACGACGTGGCCGGCGGCGTCGAGCGTGAATCCGACCGGCTGCTGCATCCAGGCGTTGACGGCCAGCACGAGCATGCCGGACATTGCGCCGCTGATTGCGATGACCACGCCGCACAGCCAATGGGCGACCGGCCCAAGCCGCTCCCAGCCGTAGAGGTAGAGGCCGATGAAGATCGCCTCGATAAAAAATGCGAACCCTTCGAGCCCGAATGCATGCCCAACCGATGCGCCCGTCAATTCCATGTAGCGGGGCCAGAGCAACCCCAGTTCGAAGGAGAGCGCCGTGCCGGACACTGCCCCGATGGCGAACAGCAGCCCCGTGGCCTTCGCCCATTTCCGCGCGAGTTGCAGGTAGTGGGTGCGGCCGGTGCGGACGTAAAGCCCCTCGACGATGACCAGCAGCATCGGCAGCCCGATGCCGATGGCGGCAAAGATGATGTGAAACACGAGCGACACGGCCATCTGGCCGCGTGCCGCGGTGAGCGTGGTCACGGGGGCTCCTATGCGTGCGCGTTTCTTCGCGTCGAACGGATCATAGGGTGCGCGCGGGCCGCGGCGTTGTTTTAGAAAAGACGAAAGTTTGCGAAAATTGGGGTGAGGTGCATCACTCCCCGCCGCCGTCCTCTGCCCAGCGATGCGCGCGGGCGACGAGGTCGGCTGGATAGCCTTCGCGCTCCAGGACGCGCAGGGCGTTGCGGGTTTGGGCAGCGCCGGGGCGGAGGCGGTAGTCGAAGACGAGTTCCTTTTCGCCGAGCTCTTCCTGGAAGTGGAAGCTGCCGGCCGCGCCGTCGATGGTGGCTGCGACGGTGCGGTCGTGGGTGGCGATGAGGAACATGCCGCGGGAGCGGGCGACGTGCTCGATGATCGCGAGCGTGGCGGCGCGCTGCTCCTGGTGGTTGGTGCCGCGGAAGGGCTCGTCCACCAGGCCGAGAACGGGCGCGTCATCCTCCGGCGGCAAAATCATGCGACGGACCTGGCGAACCTCGGCGAGGAAATAACTCTCCGATTTCCCGAGGTTGTCACGGATGCGCAGGTCGGTCATCAGGCGCACGGGGGAGAATCGCATGTGCCTGGCGCAGACGGCGCTGCCGGCCTGGGCGAGCACGGAGTTGACGCCGGCGGTGCGGAGGAAGGTGCTCTTGCCGGACATGTTGGAGCCGGTGATCAGCCAGAGGTTGTGCGCGCCGTCGAGTGAGAGATCGTTGGGGACCGCCCGGCCGGGAGGGAGCAGGGGGTGCGTGCCGGCGGTGATGGACAGCTCGACTCCGCCGACGGGCTGGGGCCAGGTCGTTCCCGGTTGCTCGGCGGCGAAGGATGCCAGGCTGAGAAGCGATTCCAGCTCGGCGAGGGCCGCGATCCCGGCGCGCAGCGCCGCGCGGTGGGGCACGACGTGCCGATGCACGCGCTCGAGCACATGAACGTGGTAGAGGGCGAATGTGTTGAGCACGATCTGAATGAGTCCGCCGGCGGCGGACCAGTGCATCCAGCGCAATGCGGCGGGGAGCGCCGGGGCGCGGGCGACTTGCGCAAACGCCTCGCGAAGCGTGGCGAGTTCGACAGGCTCATCCTCAATTCGCGCGACGGGGCCTGCATTGACCGCGTCGTGCTTTTCGTCGTTCGACGGATCATCGAGCCCCGGCGCGGACGAAGTTGTCTGGGAGTCGGTCGCGTTGCGAAGGGGAGGATTCACAGCCGGGGGCGGCTGTGCTACAGGCTGGCCGGGCAGGTCGGCGCATGCGTGCTGTGCGACGGCGAGGTATCCCTCAGCGAAGGTCACGGCCAGTTCCCACTGTTGCTGCCAGCGGCCTAGGCGCGTTCGCAGGGGGAAGCGCAGCGCGGAGTTGATGAGCAGCGCGAGCACCGCGACGATGGCCCACGATGCATCCCCCACGGTGATGCGGTCGATTGCGAAAATAGTGAGAGCAATCACCGCGACCGTCCAGATGCGCACGACCCAGGCGAGCGGGGTGGAAAGAATCGGCTCGGCCTTTGCCACGCCTTCCGCGAAGCCGGCCAGCGAATCGTCGAGACGGCGGACGCCTTCCAACGCCGCGAGAAGGCGGTGGCGCTGGGCATGGTTCGCGGCGAGCCAGCGGACGGATTGTTGCCGGGCGAGGATGCGGGCGGGTTCGAGCCGGAGGTTTTCCAGGTCATCGCGGAGGCG
>JAQGHP010000086.1 GCA_028288775.1 Phycisphaerales bacterium
GTCGACCTGACGAACCCGGACATCTCCAGCGACTGGTCGATACTCCCGCGCGACAATCTCCACCTGCTGCGCACCGCGGTCCTTTGGGACGGCACGCTGTACATGCGGATTCGGCTGCGGAACTACGGCATGACGCCGGCGGAGGTGGCGCTGGATATCGGGTTCGCGGCGGACTTCGTGGACATCTTCGAAGTGCGCGGCGAGAGGCGGCCCCGCCGGGGCGTGATCATGCCGGCTGATTGCACTGACGACCGAGTCGATCTGGTGTATGTAGGCGTCGACCGAATCACCCGCCGCACGCACCTGCAATTCTTTCCGACTCCGCGGGCGCTCTCCGGATCGAAGGCGACTTTGGCGGGGACAATCCCGTCGCACGGGGAGCAGGAGTACCTGATGACGGCCTCGTGTAAGTCGGGGGCGGAAGAGGACTCGGGCCTCACGGAACAGGACGAACCGTCCGTTCCCCGCTACGAGCAAGCGCTTGAGCGGTACTCCCAGTCGTTGGCGGTCGCGCGGGCTGGCGACGCCTCCATCACAACCTCGAATCCGCAGTTCGACGCATGGATGCGGCGATCAGCCGCGGACCTGCACCTGATGGTCACGCAGACTCCCTACGGCCCATACCCCTACGCGGGCATCCCGTGGTTCTGCACGCCCTTCGGCCGCGACGGGATCATCACGGCGTACCAATATTTATGGCTCAATCCGGAACTGGCGCGCGGGGTGCTGAAATTTTTGGCCGCCACGCAGGCTGACACGGAAGACCCCGAGCACGACGCCGAACCGGGGAAAATCATTCACGAAATGCGGCTGGGTGAAATGGCTGGGCTCTCCGAAGTCCCCTTCGGGCGCTACTACGGTTCGGTGGACGCAACCCCCCTTTTCGTGATGCTTGCCGGCGCGTATTACGACCGCACCGGCGATCTGGCCTTAATGGAATCCATTTGGCCCAATATCGAGCGCGCGTTGCAATGGATCACGCGGTACGGCGACCTCGATGGCGACGGGTTCGTCGAATTCGTCCGCCGATCGAGTAACGGGTTGCAGAGCCAGGGGTGGAAGGACTCTGCCGATTCGGTCTTTCATGCCGATGGGTCGCCGGCGGAATCTCCGATCGCGCTGTGCGAGGTACAGGGGTATGTCTACGCCGCGTGGCTGGCCGGCGCTAAACTGGCGGGGCTTTTGGGCCGACCCGAGAAGGTCGCAGAAATGGCGGGCAACGCCCACCGGCTTCGGGAGCAGTTTGAGAAAGCCTTCTGGCTCGAAGACCTGTCCACCTATGCCCTCGCCCTGGACGGTATGAAACGCCCCTGCCGCGTGCGGACAAGCAACCCAGGCCACTGCCTTTTCTCCGGAATCGCCCCGCCCGAACGGGCGGCGGCGGTGGCGCGGACGCTGCTGCATCCATCCTCTTACTCCGGCTGGGGAGTTCGCACGGTCGCCGACACCGAGGTCCGCTACAATCCCATGTCGTATCACAACGGCTCGGTCTGGCCGCACGACAATTCGATCTTCGGCTATGGGCTGGGACGTTATGGCTTTGGAGCCTTGGCGACGCAAATCCTGGGCGGGCTTTTCGACGCGGCCGAGTGGATCGAGCTAAGCCGCATGCCCGAGTTGTTCTGCGGGTTCGCGCAACGCCCGGGCCATGGGCCCACGCTGTACCCCGTCGCCTGCCTTCCCCAGGCATGGGCGGCCGGCAGCGTCTTCCTGCTGCTCCAAGGGTGCCTGGGGCTTACCATCGACGCGCCGCGGCAAAGCGTGGGCCTCCTTTGCCCGGCCCTCCCGGAATCGATCCAGCACCTCACGATCTATGGGCTTCGCGTCGGCGAGGCGTCGATGGACCTGGAAATCCACCGGTACCGGCACGATGTGGACGTACACATCGCCCGGCGGCAGGGCGACGTCGACGTCGTCGTGACAAGGTAATTCAGAATACCCGGGATGCGGCGCTCTCCGCGGTCAACCTCCCCGGCGGTATGATGCCGCCATGACCACCGAGCAGCGCTACCGGATGCTGGCGGACGCCGTGCCGCAGATGGTTTGGGTGGCGACGCCGGAGGGGAGCGTCGAGTATTGCAACCGGCGATGGGTCGAGCTCACCGGCATGTCGCCCGAAGCCGCGCAGGGGGCCGGCTGGCTCGCGGCGATCCATCCGGCGGACGCGCCGCACTTCGCCCGCCGCTGGGAAGATTCCGTCCAATCGGGCGAGCCCTTCGAATCCGAGTGCCGCGTGAAGCAGGCCATCGACGGCGCGTACCGCTGGCACCTCGCCCGCGCGGCGCTCGCCCGTAGCGAGGAGACCGGCGCTACGAGCTGGTACGGCGCATTCACCGATATCGACGATCTCAAACGCGCCGCCGAGGAGATGCGGGGTTTGGAGCGGTTCGTCGATTCCATCGTCGAGAACATTCCCGACATGGTATTCGTGAAGGACGCCGAGAACCTGCGGTTCGTGCGCGTCAACCGCAGGGCCGAGGAAGACCTGTTCGGCCGGCCGCGGCACGAGCTCATCGGCAGGACCGATTACGACTTCTCCCCGCGGGAGGAAGCCGAGGCATTTATCGCCAATGACCGGACGGTCCTGGAGAGCGGCACGCTGCTGGACGTGCCCGAGGAGATCAACCACACGCCCAAGGGCCCGCGGGTCATGCACACCAAGAAGATCCCGCTTCTGGACGGCGACGGGCAACCGAAATATTTGCTGGGGATCGCCCGCGACATCACTCGCCGCAAGCAGGCGGAGAATGAGATGCGGGAGAAAAATCGGTTACTCGAAGAGGCCATCCGCGCCGAGCGGGCCTCGTACGAAGCGCTGCAGCGGGCGCAGGCGCAGCTCGTGCAATCGGAAAAGCTGGCGGGATTGGGGCAGCTCGTTGCGGGAGTTGCCCACGAGATCAACAACCCGCTGGCGTTCGTCACCAATAATGTGGTGGTGCTGCAGCGGGATTTCGCGCAGTTGAAGACGGTGCTGGAGCTGTACCAGTCCACGGACGCGAAGCTCGCGCTGGCGGCTTCGCAGACGCTGGCGGAAATTCGCGAACTCGCCGGGCGCATCGACCTGCCGTATATCATGGAGAACCTGCTCGAAACGTTGACGCGTTCGCGCGAAGGGCTTAAGCGAATCCAGCAGATCGTCAAAGACCTGCGCGAATTCTCGCGGCAGGAGGCCGTCGGCGAAATGCAGCAGGCCGCGGACCTCAACGCGGGAATAGAATCCACCGTCAACATCATCCGCGGCCGCGCGCGCAGCCGGAAAGTCGAGCTGGAACTCGCCCTGGTGCCCCTGCCGGGCGTGACGTGTCATCCGGCCAAGATCAACCAGGTAGTGATGAACCTCCTCTCCAACGCGATCGACGCGTGCGCCGACGGGGGAATCGTCACCGTCCGCACCCGCAGCGTCGATGGCGGCGTGGAACTGCAAGTGTGCGACGACGGCTGCGGCATGCCACCCGCCGTCCGCGAGAAGATCTTCGATCCCTTCTTCACCACCAAGCCGCAGGGGCAGGGAACGGGCCTGGGGCTGAGCATCAGCCACGGCATCATCGCGGAGCACGGGGGAAAGATTCGCGTGGATTCCGCGCCGGGGAAGGGGAGTAAGTTTGTTGTTTTCCTGCCGACCGCGCTGAATCAGAAGGCGGAAGTCTTATAGGTTCGGCTCCGAGACCCCCCGCCCCCATTGCTCCCCAATTTTCAGAGCCGGGGCGTGTCGCCCCGGTCGGGCCGAAGGCCCGCACCGGTCCCCTTTCCCTTGTACTCCGGGGAGAGGGAGCAAGACGGAGCTTCGCTCCGACCGGGCCGGCACGGCCCGGCTCCGAAACTACTCGACAAATCTGAGAGTACCATGACTCATGGGCGGGCCGCCCATGCCACGGGAAAATGCAGAGCCACCACAGATCACGGGCATCCGATATTGAGCGCGGCCGCCAGCGTCTTGTTGAGGCGCACGAGCAGCTCGGTGCCGGAGTGGAGCAGTCGGCGGGCTTCTTCAGCGCCGTCAGGCGTGAGAGTGCCCAGCCGCCCGGCAAGCAGTTCCTCCGAGAATTGCTCGCGGCGCGCTTCGTACGCCTGCAATTCGGCCAACAGTTTGTGGTGCTGCGCGAGCTGGTCGTACCGCTCCCCCGCCTCGCGCAACGCGGCGAGCAGGTCTTCCGGATCCCACGGCTTGGTGACGTAGCGGAAGACGTTCCCCTGATTGATCGCGTCGATCACGGCGCGGATGTCCGCGTACCCGGTGAAGATCAGCCGGATCGCGTGCGGGTGCTCGCACTTAATACGGCTGAGGAACTCCACCCCCGTCATCTCCGGCATCCGCTGGTCGGTCATGACCAGATGCACCGCATGCTCCTGGAGAATCCGAATCCCCTCCGCCCCGCTGCCGGCCGTGTACACCTCGTAGCCGGGCCGCAAAAGACTCTTGAGGGAGAAGAGCATCTCCGGTTCGTCGTCAACCACCAGAATGGGACGTTTGCCTTGGACAGACGCCATCGCAGCACCTCCACTTTGCGGAAGTGTACAGCGCCGGGCCGGACAGGACAGCATCAGATCGCCCCCATCCGCCGGCCTTCAAAGCATTCCGGAAATGGACGGAAATCAGGCCGATTCTATCGTGCCGGGTGCTCTTTTCCGTCCAGCACCGTCACGACAACGTTCTCCTCGATCTGGGTGGATCGGCGGATCTGATCGAGGCGGCCTGTGAGTTCAGAGATCGTGTTCCGGAGACGTTGTTCCTCCTGCAGCATGTCGGGCAACTGCTCGAACAAAGCCATGAACTTGGGATCTTCGAGCCTGGCAATCTGGTCGTTCGCCTGTTTCAGGCGGTCTTCCGTGTCGGCGATGTTGGTATGGAGCGTAGTGGCCTCGCCGTCGCGGAAACGGGCATTCCCGTTATCACTCGACGAGGCGTCCTGCGTAGCGCGGGTCAACTGCGCCTTGGCCTCGGCGAGCTTCGCCTCCTCATCGGTGACTTCGGCGGCGGTTGCCGTGCCCTTCGCGACGCCGGCTTTGAGTTCGGCCAGCCGCTGCTCGCGCAATTTGAGCACGTCCGTCCACTCCCTGACCAGCGGGCCCGAGCTGGGCTCCAGGGTTTGCAGCCGGGCGCGGTAGTTGGAGAGCTGGCTTTCCAGGGTTCGTTTCGTCTGCCGCTGGTTTATCAGGCTGGTGGCGGGGTCGCCGTAGTTCGGGGTAATGCCTGCCGTTTGCGTGCGGGCTTCCCGTTGCTTGGCGCGAAGCTCGTCGGCGCGCTTCTTCGCAGCATCCAATTCCTTTTCCAAAGGCTCGCGCCGCGCCTGGATCGCTTTGCGGGACGCTTCGGCCGACTGTGCGTACGCGGCCTTGAGATTGACGAGCAGCGCGCCCATGAGCTTTTCCCCGGCGTCTGCCTTGTACTGGACGTCGGCCGACTTGCGCAAAATCACCTCGACGCGCGCGACGCGGAACGCGGCGGGGTATACGTTGACTACGACCAGATCGCGGCGCTTTTCGGCCGTGAGCCCCAGCACTTTTTCCGCCGCAGGGTCGGCCAGGGCAGTGCTCGTCAGCAGCGCGACGGCGGACTGGGAGTCGTTCGTCATTCCATATCCATGGCCGTTATTCATCGCAGTATCGTTATCGACGTCAATGCGGATGACGCAGGAGTACTGCTGGGCAATGTCGGCCGGCGCCACAACTGTCTGCCCCACGATAGGGGCGGGCGCGACCCCCCATCGATTGGCCGCCTGCGGATTCGAAACGAGGTAAATGACGGCCGGCTTGCCCTCTACTTCCGCCGGCTGCGTGGCCGGAATCTGTCCGGAGGCGCTAACCGAAAATGCCAGACAGAGCGTCCCGAAGCCGCCAAAAGCGCTTTGCAACGTCATATGTTCTCGCTGTAAGAGTATCGCCCACCTTTTGCGAATGCCGGACGCATGATAGCGGCGCCCGGGAGCGTGTCAAACGATTTTGCAGACGACTCGCGCCCGTCCCGAAAGACACGACACGAGTACCCTCTGCATTCAGAAAACTCGCAATTATCGGGGCGAGCGCCGGTGCTGTGCGTTTGCCGCGGAACGTGATTTTCTTAGTGCTTGAAATGCCGCTGCCCCGTCAGGACCATCGCCGCCCCAGCCTTGTTTGCCACGTCGAGGGAGTCCTTGTCCTTCACCGACCCGCCCGGGTGGATGATGGCGGTGACGCCGGCGTCGAGCAGCAGTAGCGGGCCGTCGGGGAAGGGGAAGAAGGCATCCGACGCGGCGACCGCGCCCGGCGCGCGGGCGCCGGACTTTGCCACGGCGATGCGGGCGGCGTTGACGCGGTCCACCTGGCCGCCGCCGGCGCCGACCATCATGCGGTCGGTCGCCAGCACGATCGCGTTGCTCTTCACGTGCTTGCAGGCCAGCCACGCGACCTCCAAATCCTGCCACTCCCGCGGGGTCGGCTGGCGGTCGGAGACGACCTTCATCGCGGCGCGGTCGAAGCCGGCGAGGTCGCGCTGCTGGATCAGGTAGCCGCCGACGATCTTGTGCATGTGGAATTCGTCGCGGTCGGCGGCGTCCAGAGTCCCCACCGGGCCGACCGCCAATAGCCGCACGTTTTTCCATCTCGTGCGCAGGAGCTTGAGCGCGTCGTCGTCGTACGAGGGCGCGACGATCACCTCGAGCAGCTTGTCGATCGCGGTGATGGCTTCCGCGGTGGGCAAATCCACCGGTTTGTTGAGCGCGACGATCCCGCCGAAGGCCGCCAGCGGGTCGCCCTCGTACGCCTTGCGGAAGGCCTCGGGAAGCGTGTCGGCGGTGGCGAAGCCGCAGGGCGTCGCGTGCTTCACGACGCACACCGTCGGCGTGGCCAATTCCTTCACTGCCGACAACGCGGCGTCCGCGTCGAGCAGATTGATGTACGAAAGTTCCTTGCCGTGAAGTTGCTTTGCGAAGGCGACGGACGCCTCGGCGGGCTTCTTGCCCACCAGCAGGGTCGCCTTCTGATGCGGGTTCTCGCCGTAGCGGAGGTCGAGCGCCTTGTGGAGGTCGAGCACCATCCCGCCCGAGTCGACGCCCGCCGCGGTGGCCAGGTAATTGGCGATCAGTGAATCGTACTCGGCGGTGTGCGCAAAGGCGCGCTGGGCCTGCTTGAGGCGGTGCTTGCCACACGACTGGCCATTGTGCTCCTTGAGATCGCCCAGCACTTTTTCGTACCGTTCGGGCGAGGTGACGACGAGGACGGAGCGGTGGTTCTTGGCCGCCGAGCGGATCATGCTCGGCCCGCCGATGTCGATGTTCTCGATCGCCTCTTCGAACGTAACGCCCGGCTTGCGCACGGTCTGCTCGAAGGGATAGAGGTTGATGCAGACGAGGTCGATCGGCTGAATTCCGTGCTGCTTCATCGCGGCCACATGCTCGGGATTGTCGCGCAACGCGAGCAGCCCGCCGTGAATCTTGGGGTGCAGCGTCTTGATCCGGCCGTCCATCATCTCGGGGAAGCCCGTGACCTGCGCCACGTCCGTCACCGGCAGCCCCGCGTCACGGAGGAACTTGGCCGTGCCGCCCGTGCTGATCAACTCGATGTGGAATTCCGTGTGCAGCGCGGTGGCAAACTCGCGCAGCCCGGTTTTGTCGGAAACGGAAAGCAAAGAGCGCTTGACGGAAACGAGGTCGGACACGGCATCCTTTCTAGTTGATGAATAATACGGCCCAACCGAAAACGCTTCGTAGGTTTTCAGAATAGATTTTCAGAGCCGGGCGTGCGGGGCCGAAGGCTGCTCTGGTCCCCTCTCCCTCGTACTC
>JAQGHP010000428.1 GCA_028288775.1 Phycisphaerales bacterium
CACAGGGCAGTCGGGCCAAAAATCCGCGGCAGCGCCAAGGAGTAGAACGCAGCGACCGCGATGAAAACCGTAAACACAACGATGACGCGGTCGAGCAATTCGTCGGGCGGGAACGAGCGCGGGTCTATCCACGCCCAGCCGCATGCGATCATCGCGACCGCGAGTACGAGCAAGGCGAGCGAGCGAAGGTCCGATCGGCGGTCGCGCTCGGCAAGCAAGGCCAGCATGGGCGCCTGAAGTAGGGCGGCGATTGCCGTAAGCACGCGCGCCGATGCGGGGGAGACGGTGAAATCGGCCCAGACGGCGATCCCGACGACGGTCATCCCGAAATAAATATTCGCCGGGAACAGCCAGAGCGTGGACTGTTCCAACACGCCCTCGGCGGGCGTTTCGCGCGGGCGGAGCATCCCGCGCAGGCGGGCTCGTTGGTTCCAGAAGAATGCGATCGCGAGCGTGTAAATTCCCAGCGCGATTCCCGTCCGCCAGATGACCCAGTTGCCGCGGGCGGAAAGTGCGACGCCTGCGCCGATTGCCGACAGGCCCATGAGGTAAAGCCCGGGGAGCGGGTGACGCGCGGAGCGGTCCAGCAGCGAAGCGGCGAGCAGCCCCGTGGTGCAGAGCATCGCGAGTGCTAACGCGAGGGGATCGGGAGCGGCGTCTCCGCCGAGGATTTGCGAGACCAGTAGAAGCGTCGCGATCGCGGCGCACACGATTGCCGCACCGATGCCGGCGACGTGATGATAGGGAAGCCGATCGCGCCCGCGCAGGGCCTGGGACCGACGGAAGATTTGCAGATGCAGTACGAGCCACGCGACGCCCGGCAGCGCCGCCGCGATTGCCTGCACGCACAAGAAGTTGACCCAATCCACTCCGCTCAGGAATGTTCCGCGGTAGGCGAACCACATTCCCGCGGCAAGGTTCAGCAGCAATCCCGAGGCGTAAAGGAATGCCGGCCGCAGGCCCCAGCAGGCGATGGTTGTTGCAAGCAGGGCGGTAGAGAGCGCCGCGCCCATCGACCACCAGGGCGCATCGGGGTCGCCGGCCAGCGCGCGAATCCCCAGAGCGGCCACGAGCATGCTGATGCCAAAGGCCCACCGGACCGCCTCGCTACGAATGTTTTCCACGCCAGGGATCGTCGCGGGCGTTGCGCGGGCGGAGGGCCTTTGGTAGGTGAGGACGAGAGCGCCGACTCCGGGCGGAGCAATTGGCGGAGGGGGCGTGATTTCGGCCCCTGCAGGCGCTGACGACGCCTCGGTATTGCCGGTTTCAGGCACTGTCGCAGCGGGTTGCCAGAAGGCGAATGGCGCATCAGCCCGCGCCTCGCGCACGAGCAGCCAGCCGATGCCGAACATGACCCAGGCGACGAATGCGCTTGAAGCGAGGAGCGTGTGAAATCCCATCCACCCCTGGCTCGAACTGGAAACTACGGAGAGGCCGAGCATCGTCGCCAGCGCGAGGCCGCAGAGACCGAGCAAGCGGAGGGTAGGTTTCCCCCGTTGCGCGGTTTCGAGCCAAACGGCCGCCGCCATCGCGACGACCAGCATTGGCCAGCCCCATCCCTGACCGGCTTCCCTGACGGCCGATGCGGCCATCGAGGGCCACGCGACGAGCAGAAATCCCGAAGCGAAAACGAGCAGCGTGCCCAGCCCCAGGGCGATTCCCACCTGTATTTTCAGTGGCCGTGGAATCCGGCCCCGATCAGGTCCCCTCGCGGCGATCGTCCGCGCCGCCAGCCAAACAAGGCCGCAGGCCGACAAGCTTAGAGCGAAAATCTGGACCATGCAGACGATCGATTGGGGCCGGAGCCAGGCCGTTACCGCCAGCACCGCTCCCCCGGAAAGCAGCGTGTTGGCGGCCAGGAAAATGACGGGGGCGCGTTCGATGAGCGCGACCGCGAATACGATTGCCGCGGCGATGAAGACGATCCCCGCCGTGCGTCCTGCGCTGGAAGCCGAGTAGTCCGAAAGCGCGACGGCCACCGCCGCCCCCACGGCTACCATCTCGACCCATCGGCTTGTCTGCCGAACTAAACGGATACCCTTTCCGCCCAGCCGCCCGGCGCATGCGTCCGCGATAGTCGCGAGCGCGGCCCCGACCAGAAGGCCGGCGGACCATGGGTTTTGCGTGAGGCGATGGGCAACGAATCCCTGAACAACGCCAGCGAGCAGCAATGCCCACCCCGCGCACGCCGCGTCGATGCGGCCCGATCTCCATGCCCATGCAAACGCCAGCGCGCCATAGATGAGATAGACCCACGTCGCGCCCAATGGATCGCCGACCTGGGCAAACCCGCCCCAGGTGACCATCGCCAGGCTGATAACGGCAACGAACAGCGCGACGATTCCGTACGCGCGTGCGTGGGCCGGTTTCGCCCGGCGGACGAGCCATTCCCGCGCCCCGGCCAGCAGCAGTACCAGCGGGACGAGCGCCGTGCCGCCGATGGGCTTAAGCAATGCTTCGAGCGTTCGGCGGGAATCCCCATTTGCCCACGCGATATTCCCGCGCAGCAGATGGAACCCGAGCAGCCACGCCAGAAGGAAACACGGAAGCGCCAGGAAATGGGCGGCGGGGACGTCGTAGAGCAGCGCGAGTACGGTAAGCACGACGAAGTCGCATGCCGCGACGGGGAGCATGGAGGCAGGATTGGGCCAGGCGAGGGCGATGCCGGCAAGGAGAATCCCCGCGCCGATCACGGCGACTGCGGTGCCGGCGGTGCGGTGCTTGGCGAGGGCCGCATCGGTCACCCGCCGCCAAAGCAGCAGGCCGCCGGTGAGGGCGGGA
>JAQGHP010000119.1 GCA_028288775.1 Phycisphaerales bacterium
GCGGACGGACTCGAGGTGCGTCATGATCTGCGGCAGGTTTTCGAAGTTGCGCCAAAAACCGTAGAGCTGTTCGGCCGGGCGGTTAATCAACATCGCCTGGGAGATATGTACGCCGCGTTCCGCGACCTGACCTCCCGCGCCCGGAGCCTTCAGGTTGAGCGAATCGGCAGCGGGCCAGCGGCCCGTCGCGCCGTGGTAGAGGAGCGCGCCCCCGACGCCCGCGATAAGCGCCCCGGGGATGCTGCGGCGGGAAAGGCCCAGCAGCGTCACGATCGATCCCGCGGCCATGGAAACGGCGCGCTCGCGATCATCGCCGTTGGTCTGGCGACCTTCGGATCTTTGCGAGCTCTGCGGTGACAGAGGGATTGTCTGGCCGGCCCGGGCACGCTCCTGTCGCGATGCCTGGCTCGAAGTGGGGTTCTGTACGGTCATGGGATCCTCCAAAAAGTTTTTGTTCCGCATCCCCGAGTCCCGCCGCTTCAACCGTGCCCGTCGCCCCGGTCATGTCGCCATGTCGGAGCGAAGCCGAATGAAATCGCGGCGGCAACCGGCCCCATCTCGCAGGATCGATTACGAGGGCGCTCGACATTCGTTCCGGGCGACGGACTCATCGGATTTCGCTTCGACACGCTCAATTTCGTGCATGCCGTATGCCATGGGCATTTCCCGAGACGACTCCCAGAGGGAATTGACCGCTGCCCGCCGGAACTGTCACGCACCCGCTTTCGGACCCGCTTCGCGACTGGCCCGCCGCGTGCAAGCCGGAGGAAATGGAAAGTGCAGCAACCACGGCCAACAAGCATCTTGCGACGTATCTCAACGATCACCTCGCCGGGTCGGTGACGCTCTTGGAATTGTTGTCCCATTTGGCCTCCGCGTATGCCGACACACCCGTGGCGCGATTCGCGACGGAACTGCACGGCGACATCGCCGCCGACCGTGCGACGCTCGAATCGCTGATGGAAATGTTGCACATTCCACAGAGCGCGATGCGGAAGGCGTCCGCGTGGGTCGCCGAGAAATTCGCCCAGCTCAAGCTCCGTCTGGACGACCATTCCGGCGGTGCGCTGCGCCTCTTGGAGGCGACGGAAGTGATCTCGCTGGGAATCGAAGGAAAGCGCCTGCTGTGGCTGGCGCTCGCGGCCGCTTCGCAGGGGGCGACGCAATTGTGTGATCCGGGTTATGAACGCCTGATCCGCCGGGCCATGGACCAGCGCAGCCGGGTGGAAGCGGTGCGGCGGGAAGCCGCGATCCTGGCCATGTCAACGCCGGCCGCGACGGCATCCTAAGTTGCCCGACGTTTTGTTTTGTCTAATACCTTCGGAGCGCTTCGTCAACCAGGGGAACCCCCGGTCCTCCGGCACTAACATTGCATCGCATCCCGCCACTTTGCCAAGTGGATTGATTCAATCACCCGGAGGCAGCTCATGACCACGGCACCGCAAGTTTCCCGCCCCGCCGACACGCGCCCGGCAGCCCGGAGTGGCACGTTTGTCATCGAGAGCGATCTTCCCGTGCATCGGCTCGGCTTCGGCACGATGCGCCTGACCGGCCCCGGCATTTGGGGCGAACCGGCCAATCACGATGAGGCGATCGCCGTGCTGCGCCGCGCGGTCGAGCTGGGGATCAACTTCATCGACACCGCCGACTCCTACGGCCCCGAGGTCGCCGAGCGGTTGGTCGCGGAGGCGCTCTATCCGTACCCGCAGGGTTTGGTCATCGCGACCAAGGGCGGACTCCAGCGCCCCGGCCCCGACAAATGGGTGGAAGACGGGCGTCCCGAGCATCTGCGTGAAGCGTGCGAAGGGAGCCTCCGCCGATTGAGGCTGAAGCGCATCGATCTGTATCAGCTTCACCGCATCGACCCCAAGGTGCCCATGGAAGAACAGATCGGCACGCTGCTCGAACTTCAGCGCGAGGGGAAGATCCGGCACATTGGATTGTCGGAGGTGAAAGTCGATCAGATCGAGGCCGTCCGCCGACTCACACCCGTGGCCACGGTGCAAAACCGGTACAACCTGGTGGACCGAAACTCCGAAGACGTGCTCGACTACTGCACCCGCGAAAACATCGGCTTCATCCCCTGGTTTCCCCTGGCCGTCGGCGAGCTTGCCCGGCCCGGCAGCCCGCTCGCCCGCATCGCCGAGCAACTGCATGCCCTGCCTTCGCAGGTAGCGGTCGCGTGGCTGCTACGAAAATCCCCCGTGATGCTTCCCATCCCGGGAACGTCGAGCGTCAAGCACCTCGAAGAGAACACGGCCGCGGCACTCGTCGAGCTGGACGATTCGACCATGCAGGAGTTGGACAAGCTCGCACCGAAAACATGAGCGACTAGGTGTCTGCCGTGGCATGGGCGGCTCGCCCATGGCTTGTGATACGCCGCGAGCGTCGGCCGTACCCGGCCGACCAGAGCACCTAAAACGCTCCACAGTATTTCAGAGCCGGGGCGTGTCGCCCGGTCGGGCCGCAGGCCCGCTCCGGTCCCCTCTCCCTCGTACTCGGGGGAAAGGGAGTACGACGGAGCAACGCTGCGACCGGCCTGCTCTGAGCGCAGTCGAAGAGGCCGGCACGGCCCGGCTATGAAATGTGCGGCGTACCGCACACCATGGGCGGGCCGCCCATGCCACCTAACACACCCCCCCCTGCCATGTCGTCGGATTCCCGCCTACCATGTGGGGATGCCGATTCCGACCCGTTCCAGCCGCAGACGTTATTGGGATTATCGCCGCAAGTTGAAGCAGCGCCGCAACAAGGGCGAAGCGAGCGGCGACGCCACCATCGGCGGGCACGACCACGGCTCCAGCCATGGCCCGGGTGACGCCAAGAAGCATCGCCCGCGCACTCGCCCGTTTACCCGGTTGCTCAGGGAATTCTGGGGTCTGCTCCAAGGTTTCCGAGGCACATTGGCCGCGGCCTTGGTCGCGCTAAGTGTTTCCACGTTGCTCGGGCTTGTGCCGCTGTACGGGACGAAGATCGTGTTTGACAGCGTGCTGCGCGATCAGCCGTTGCCGGCCCAGCTGCCGCACGGGATCGTCCTTCCGCACGATCGGCGGGAATTGCTTACGGTGGTGGCCGTGGGAATGGTCACGCTGGCGCTGGCCTCCGAGCTTTTCGGCTTGTTTGGGCGCTGGCAGACCACCCGCATGACCAAGCGCGTGCAAGTGTCGGTGCGGAAAAAAGTCTTCGACCATGCCGTCCGCCTGCCGCTGCATCGCGTCTATGAACTCAAGTCCGGCGGGGTCGCGTCGATCCTTCGTGAAGACGCCGGGGGCGTCGCCGATCTCATCTTTTCCATGTTCTACAACCCGTGGCGCGCGATCATTCAGCTCCTGGGGAGCCTGACGATTCTCGCCTTCGTGGACTGGCGGCTGCTGCTGGGTTCGGTGGCGCTGCTGCCGACGGTCTGGCTGACGCACCGCACGTGGATCAGCCGCATTAGGCCGATCTTCCGCGACATCCGCTCCACGCGCCAGAGTATCGACTCGCACGCCACCGAAGCCTTCGGCGGCATGCGCGTCGTCCGCTCCTTCTCGCGCCAGCAGGCCGAAGCCGCGACCTTCACCCGTAGCGGCCACCTCATGGCCCGCCAGGAAATCTTCGCCTGGTGGTGGATGCGCGGCATCGATGTCGCCTGGTCCGTGCTCATCCCGCTCGCCTCCGCCCTGCTGCTCTACTTCGGCGGTATGCGCGTGCTCTCGGACATGGAAAAACTCAAGGCCGGCCTCATCACCTCCAAGCAGGCGCTAACGCTGGGCGACCTCGTGATGTTCCTGTCCTACCTCGCCGCCCTGCTCGGCCCGATCGCGGCGTTGGCCGCGAGCGCCACGGCATTGCAAAACAGCCTCTCAGGCCTCGACCGTGTTTTGGATTTGCTCGCCGAGCCATTGGAGATGCCGTCGAAGCCCGGCGCGCTGGTGGTGAACAGCGAAACCGTCGCCGGCAGGATTTCGCTGCAAAATGTGTCGTTCGCCTACAACGGAACAGCCGACCCTGTGCTGCGCGACGTCAATCTCGACGTGCATCCCGGCGAGATGATCGCGCTCGTCGGCCCCAGCGGCGCGGGCAAGACGACGCTCTGCAATCTCGTCGCCCGTTTCTACGATCCCACTGCTGGGGCCGTACTGCTTGATGGGACGGATCTCCGCGACATCACCGCCGACAGCTATCGACGGCTACTGGGCATCGTCGAGCAGGACACGTTTTTGTTTGACGGGACGATCGCCGAGAACATCGCCTACGGCCGCCGGGGCGCGACGGCGGAGCAGATCGCCGAAGCGGCGACGCTCGCCAATGCCCACGACTTCATCATCAAGCTCCCCGCCGGCTACGACACCCTCATCGGCGAACGCGGCGTAAAACTTTCCGGCGGCCAGCGCCAGCGCATCACCATCGCCCGCGCCATCCTCGCCGACCCGCGCATCCTCATCCTTGACGAGGCCACGAGCAACCTCGACACCGAATCCGAGCGTCTGATCCAGGGGAGCATGCAAACCCTGATGTCCGGCCGCACGAGCTTCGTGATCGCCCACCGCCTGAGCACCATCGCCCACGCCGACCGAATTCTGGTTCTGGAAAACGGCCGCATCATCGAGCAAGGCCGCCACGAAGAGTTGATGGCCGCCAGCGGCCGCTACCGCGACATGGTAGATCTGCAAACCAGCCCGCCGCCGTCGCCAAAGATCAGCGCGAGCAACCCGAAGCCGCGCGAGGACGCGTACGCGCAGGAAGGTGTTTAATGACGGTGTGCCTGTGGCATGGGCGGCCCGCCCATATCGTGGCATGGGCGAGATAGCCCATGGTCGCGGTACGCCGCGACGTTCGACCGGTATTCCGGTCGAAGAAAGCCCGAGCGCGGCGACCTCTTCGGCGTGCCCGGAACGAATCAGCAAAAAAAGTTCGGCGGAGCCCAACCTACAAAGCGCTCGACGGCCTTCCGTAGGTTCGGCTCCGCCGAACGTCCCCGATTTCCTCCGGGTGGCTGCCATCGCTAATCGCGGCAACGGATTTCAACCCCGCCCACAGGATCAACAAATACCCAGCGAGCAATCCCCAGCCAGGCACGCTGTAGTTGAAGTAATAGAAGTGCGCGGCCTTCCACGCCCTCGCCCCCGGCATAATGAACGATAGGAATATCAACAACACCCCCGCCAGCGCCGCCCCGCGGCGGAGGCCCGGCCGCGGCGTCACCAACAGTGCCGCGGCGAGCGTATTTACCAGCGTCGCGATCACCAGATGCCGCGTGTTCGTGTCGGGGCTGAAGGTGAGGGCGACCGTCACGAGGCCCGCCCATTCCAATGCTACCAAGCCCTTGAACGGCTGAGCGCTCTGCCGTTTTGCGTCCGGCCATTGCAACATCGGGAAACGATTCGCACTGTACATTCCCGCCACGACGGCCAGCGCGAGCAATCCCACGACTGCCGCCAGGGCCATCACCGACGTGTTGGAAAATCCGTGCGGCCCCAGCACTCGGGCCAATACGCTCGTGATTGAGACGCTCAGGCCGTCGCCGATGTTGTGGACCTTTATTCCGTGCAAAACTTCCGGCGCAATGCCGACCCACTTGAGCAAGCCCGCCAGGGCCACCCGCAGGCAGCGCAGGTCTTCGTGCCAGCCCAGCAGCACCGCGGGGAGTAGCGCGAAAAAGACTGTGCCGACCGCCGTCCAAGCCAAGGCCGCCCATCGCCTTCGCAGGATAAGCCAGGGCAACGCAACAACAGGCAGGTACTTGATGTTCAGCGCAAGGGCCAGCGCCATACCCACCACCGCCGGCCGTCGATCGAGCCAGTAGAGCGCGAGCACGAACATGAACAGCATGATCGCGTCCGTCTCGCCCATCGTGAGGACGGCGCGCATTTCGTTCAGGCCAAAGAGACTCGCCAGAAAGGCGACGACCCATTCCCGATCCGGCGAGTGTGCATCGAGCCGGCGGAGGATCGCCCGCGCCCCGAGCTTCACCGATCCGAACAGCATCAGCGTGTTGAGCACGAGCGAGATCTGCGCCGCGTGCCGCTCACTTACCAGCGTCAGCGGCGAATACACAAACGCGATCAGCGGCGGGTAGACGTACATCATCGCCGGGCTCGTCCCGGCGGTGTAAATGTCGCGATGCGCGACCGCATATTGCGCCGCGATGTAGAAGGTCGGAAAGTCCCCGAGGCGTGAGCGGTCGCCTTTGGTTTGATGCAGGAGGTGATAGATCAGGAAGTAGCCGAAGATCGCCGCCAGTCCGGCGATCGCGATCCATCGCAGCATCGAGGAAGGAAGGCGGCCGCCAAGAGGCGCATCCGATTCCGCGAAAGAGCCGCCCGAGATTTGCACTGGAGAAGTTCCGGGCGGCGACACGCCAGCGCCCCCTTCGCTGCCTCCGGTCTCACGAGACGATTCGCCGCTCATGGCGTGCAGTGTATAGGGGAATCGGCAGGTTCCAATAGTTGTCGCGGTGCGGTCGGCTTAGCCTTCGTACGCGATCGGCTGCCCCGCGAGCACGCCGGCCAGTTCGTGCTCGTAAAAGCATCCCTTTTCCCCCGCATAATGATTCAGGCCGATTTCCAGCGTCCCTGCTTGGTAGTGGGCGTAGCGTTTGGTGACGTCGAAGCCCAGGACGAAGCGAATCATCGCGAGATCATCTCGCACCGCCTGGCGCCGCGAAGCGTCCTGACACGCCAGCGCGATCGCCCCATGGACGCGGTTCAGGCCCCAGCGCGAAAGCTGGCGCGCGGTAAGGGCCGGATCGCCGTCGTCCCAGTTGACATCGAGATTGATATGGCGGCCGAGCAGCGTGCTGATTCGCCGCATGAAACGCGGCACCGAGTAAGCGCGGTACACGTCGAGCGAGGGCGATTCCTGGTCCGTGGCGAGCAGGCGGTGGCCGGCAGTCTCAACGTCGATGGTTTCGGGCAACCCCGCCAGCACGCCCGGCAACAATTCCGCCAGCCCGGCGTCGCTGTAGTAGCCGGAGGTGTGGTTCAGCCACATTCGGTAGACGAGGTCGCTGCCATCGAGGGCGACGAAACGGTCGTCGGAATAGTTGGCCGCCTCAATGCGCAGCGCCCGCAGCCGGCCTTTGAGCGGGACCTGCGATGCCACCTGCGTGAACAATTCACCCCACGCGGCAAACAGGCCTCCTTCAAACCAGTTCACCAGCGTGTCACGCTCGTCGCTCCCCAGCTGCGCCAGCAACTCGACAATCGCCGCCTGCGCCACCACCGGAGAGCCGACCGCGCCGGTGAGCATCTCCTGCAATTTGGGCAGCAGCGTCATCTCTGCCATCGGCAGCAATTCCTCCGCTTGCGATTGAAGCGGCGCATCGTCCCAGCTCTGCTCGGCGGGGGTTGAGGCGGTTGATCCGCCGACTGACATTTCCCCGAATCCCTCGGCCAGTGCCTGGCCCACGCCTTCCATCGCGGTGCTTATCACCGTGGCGGCCTGCTCCATCGCGGCTTCGATTCCGCCGCCCATCATGCGCTCCATCGTCGCGGGCAGATCGAGCTTCCACTGCCCGTCTTCGGTGAGCATGACGCACGGCATCACCATGGCCGGCGGCGCGTCCGCCGGGGCGTCGAGCGGGATGAGCTTGAGGGGAATCAGCGCGCCGTCCCCTTCCATCTGCCCCTCGCCCATCTCGAACCGCACGCCCTGGGGCCCGGAGTTGTCGAACTGCCCGGTCTCCAGCGTCCTGCGCGACAGACAGGCTTTCATCGCAGATTCATCGTGCCGCTGACCGGCGTCGAGAAACCTCTGCAGCACCTGCAACGCCTCGGCGGGAACGGTAGCGGACGATGCGGGCATAAGCGGCTCCGATAGTCGGGAACTTGTGAATCGTACTTGAAGGAAATGTTTGAAGGCTAATCACACGCCCAGGGTGCCGGACGCGAAGTACGCATCGATACCTTTGGCCAGATCGTACTTGGGATCGTACTTGAGCGCTTTCCGCGACTGGGCCAAATCCGCTTCCGTCCAGGTCTGGAAGAAGCTGTAGGGGTTCTCGAAGTATTCCGGGGGCAACTCGGTCCCGAGCACGCGGTTGAGGTGATGGACAACCTGATTGAAGGACGATGCCGCCCCGCTGCCGACGTTGAAGACGCCGCCGGCCTTGGAGTGCATACCGCACAGATTGGCCTCGATCACGTCGTCGATATAGACGAAATCGCGGCGTTGCTCGCCGTCGGTGAAAATGCGCGGCCGCTTGCCGGCCCGCATGGGCTTGGCGAGCTGGCCGATCATGCTGGCGAACTTCCCCTTATGCCCTTCGCCCGCCCCGTACACGTTGAAATAGCGCAGGCCGACGATCGGATGGGGGAGGCGCTGCGTGTAACGCTCGGCGAGGCGCTCCATGGCGAGCTTGGAGTAGCCGTAGACGTTCAGCGGCTCGGCGGACTGCGATTCCTTGTTGGGTGATGCGCCCCTGCCATACGTGGCGGCGCTGCTGGCCCATACCACGCGGCTCTCCCACTTCACGGCAAGATCGAGCAGATTGCGGAAGCCCTCGACGTTATTCTGCATCATCTTCCGCTGGTCCATCACGGTGGTGTCGGTGATGGAGGCTTCGTGGAAGATGACGTCAAATCGCTCCAGAGCCGCCAGCGGCGCCACACCGCCGGAGACGTCGAGCGTGAGCACGTCGCCCGGGAAGTGGATGAGGTTGGTCCAACTGCCGGAGGAGAAGTCGTCGAGGACGACTGTCGTATGCCCATCGGCACAGAGCCGCTTCGCCAGGTTGGACCCGATGAACCCCGCTCCGCCGGTCACGAGAATCCGCACGATTCACCTCTTCAATAAACTGGCGAAACCGTTCCGCCCATTTGCGAACGACTATCGCAGGTACGTTGCAAGAATCCAGAGCATTCCCCTATGCCACTCCGGTTTTGCAACGGGAGTTTATATCCGATGGATTGCGCCGGCACCGGCGGGTTTCAGGGTGTCGCGTTTCCTGAGCCGACACTGCGACATTTCCGCCATTCTGACGGGGGTCTAGGGACGGCCATCGAAATTGCAAAATCCCCTAGTTTTTCATCAATCGTGCTTTCGCAGCAGAAAACAAGCATTTTCTACTGACTTCACGCAATCGCTGCGCAAGACGGCTGGGACTGGCACGGGAGTTGTTAAAACATTTTCGTCAACGTCCCTGCCGTCGCTATCCATGGCGGAAGGGACGAAGACTTCCAAACTTAGCCCATTCTTCCCCCCGATGTGTAGGGTTCTCCCTCCCACAACCCCGAACCCTTGCACAGCCCCATTCGAAGCCGCCCCTTGCCCGGGGGCGGCTTTTTTTATTGGACGTAGGCGGTTCGAAAGCTGCACATCACCGGGAGGAAGCGCCGGGCGGTGAAGCCCCGTTTCATCCGCTGGACGTGAACCGCCGCGAGGACGATGGTCTTCAACGATCCTCTCCCGGAGCCAAACGGCATATGACACGTCTCATCCATCGCGACCTCATCGCAATCCGCGCTGGTCCCGTGGGCCTTGATCGCGATTCCAGGTTCCCAAGGGCGAAATCAAAAGGCGGAAGACCTCGCCGATCTCGATGATGCCCGAGGGCCTGAGCACCGCCGACGCCCGCGACCTGATGGTCAACCTTGACATCCCCGTGCAGGTTCCGGCGAAGGAAGACTTCAAATTGCTCCCTCCGCCGTGAAGGCGTGGATCACCCTCCAGATTTTTTCCTTGCTCCCATCCGGCAGCTGCTTGAATTTTATCGGGTCCTTGTCTCTAAAGAGCTCCGGGTTTTGCAAGTTATCGGCAATCTTTTTCTCGAGCTGCGCGGGAGTCTTCGCGTCGTTGAGAAATTCAAGATTCATCGGGAGCAATTCGATGCCCATCTCAACGCGTTTATAGCGAAAGTACGCATAGCGGGCGGCAGCCTTCTCGCCCGCCGCGAGTTCCCACTCAGGATTCACCACCTCGACGGAAATCACGTCCATTCCCGCGACCTGCGCATGCCACGCCTTCGCCGCCAGGCGCGCCTGCGGCTTGATCCTGTCGCCCGCGAGTTCGTACACGTAGAACGTGACCAGGTACGTATGCTTGTCGTACGGATGAACGTGCATCAGTCCCCCGGGCGTATCCGCTTCCCACCACCCGGCGAGCTTCGGATCGACCGCCGACTTTTCCGGATCGCCCAACGGAACGGTGTGGCACCCCGCCAGCACGAGCGCCATCATTGCCACGGCCAGCGTGGCCGCCCGCATATTAGAAATGGATAAGTGCATGGCGGGTCCTTCCGGCAGTGTGGAGGCCTTCCGCTCAAGCATACGCAATCGAGTCCGTCAGGTGACAGGGCAGCCCCGTGGAACCGCCCTCTCGGGGTTGTGCGAACACCGGGCGGAAGCCCGGTACCACGGAAGTCACCCGGCACAATCGACAGTTTCCCCGTTTCTGCTAAGATCGCCCTGGCTATGTTTCTAGGTGTTGAGATCGGCGGGACGAAGCTGCAGATCGTAGCGGGCGACGGGTCGGCGACCATCGCCCGGCGATGGCGCGGCACCGTGCGGCAAGGACTGGGCGGCGCGGGAATTTGCGATCAAATCAAAAGCGCCATCGCCGACTGGACCGCGGGTCCCGGCGGGATGCGGATTAAAGCCGCGGGAATTGGATTTGGCGGCCCAGTCGACACCGCTTCCGGCCGCGTCCGCCGATCGCACCAGATCGACGGGTGGGAAAACTTTCCCCTGCGCGACTGGCTCGCCGAATTGGTGCAAGCGCCCGTGGCGGTGGACAATGACGCGAACGTCGCCGCCCTGGGCGAGGCCGTCTGCGGCGCAGGCGCTAGGGCGGACCCGGTCTTCTACGTAACGCTGGGCAGCGGAGTGGGAGGCGGACTCGTGGCCGGCGGCAACATCTATCACGGCGCCGCGCCGGGCGAGGCGGAGTTCGGCCATCTCCGCCTCGACCGCGACGGGGCGACCGTCGAGTCGCGCTGCTCCGGCTGGGC
This sequence comes from Phycisphaerales bacterium, assembly GCA_028288775.1. GTDB lineage: Bacteria > Planctomycetota > Phycisphaerae > Tepidisphaerales > Tepidisphaeraceae > RYN-428. Next base: position 10,931 of record JAQGHP010000119.1, read on the forward strand.
AGTGGATGTCCGTATTCGGCGACTCGCGACCGAAGAGCCGCAAAGCCTCCTGGCCCGCGCCATCGGCGACAAGCCGGGCGGCGAGGCCCGGCACCTGGCCGCGGCCCTGCGCCAAGGCGATGCCGCGGCGAAGAGCATTTTGCGTGAGCTGGCGGGCGACCTGTCCTTCGCCCTGTCGCACGCTGTGCATTTGTTCCACCCGCAGGTGATCGTGCTGGGCGGCGGGCTTGCACTGGTGGGCGAGCCCCTGCGTGCCGCGGTCGCCGGGGCGTTGCCGGCATTTACGATGCACGCATTTTTACCCGCGCCCGACGTCCGCCTGGCTGGGTTGGGCGAAGACTCGGTGCCGGTCGGCGCGCTGGAACTGGCCGCACGGCTTGCCGTGGGCTAAATGACCGTCCCAGATTCGAGAAGTATTCAGAGCCGGGCCGTGTCGGCCCGGTCGGACCGGAGGTCCGATCCGCTCCCCTCTCCCCTGTACTCGGGGGAGAGGGAGCCAGACGGCGCGCCTTTCCGTCCACGCAAACGAAAGAGGAAACTAAGATGTCCGCATCCACCCACACCAAAGCGTCCCCCGCCCATCCGCAGCTTTCCGCCTGGATCGAACGCTACCGCGCGCAGCAGCAGGCCGCGATCGGCTCCATCCCCACCGATGCCGTCGCCCGCGTGACCGAGCGGCTGCGCGTGGCCCTTTCTGAAGACCAGCAGATCTTCGTCTTCGGCAACGGCGGCAGCGCGGCCAACGCCTCCCACTTCGCCACCGACCTGGGCAAGGGCTCCTCCGACAAGATCGGCAAGCGCTTCCGCGTCATCTCCCTCAACGACAACGTCAGTTGGATGACTGCCCTGGGCAACGATTACGCCTACGAGGACATCTATCTCCGCCAGCTCCAAAACTACGCCCGCCCAGGCGACGTCGTGCTCGTCATGAGCGTCAGCGGCAGTTCGCCGAACCTGGTGAAGGCAGTCGCGTGGGCCAAGGAGCAGGGCCTGTACACCGCCGCGTTGATCGGCGGAAAACGCGGCAAACTCGCGGGCATCGCCGACGAGGCCATCGTCATTGACTCCGAACACTACGGCCGCGCCGAAGACGCCCAGATGGCCATCTGCCATATGCTCTGCTACGCCTTCATGGAAATGCCCGAACTGGCAAAATAGAGCGATTTGCGATTTACAAGTGATGGCGTTGCGAATCGGCCGATATGAATTCGAATTTTGAAATTCAAATCTCATATTTGAAATCTCTAATATGAAATCTCAAATTTGAGATTTCGAATTACCAACCTCTGCTCTCCCCACCGCCCAACCCGAATGCCCCCACGCCCCGCCTATCCGACCGTCGTACACATGACGCTCCGTCGGCGGTCCAGGGTCGTCGCACTCTACATCCGCGCGCTGGTGCGGGAATTTCGCCTGACGCTCTGCGTCCTGGCCACACTCGTGGCGCTGGGGACCGTCGTCCACCGCATGACGCCGCAGGATTCCCTCAAAGGAAAGTATCCTCCCCTGGGCACCTCCATTTACGGCGGATGGATGGCGCTGCTGGCGCAGCCGCTCTACACGCCGCCGCAGCCCTGGTATCTCATGCTCCTTTACGGGGCGTACCCCGTGCTGGGGTTTATCCTCATCGGCGAGGGCGTCGTTCGCCTGGCCCTGCTGATGATTTCCCGACGTCACGGCGAGAAGGAGTGGATGCGGGTGGTGGCTTCAACCTATCACGATCACGTCATCCTCTGCGGCCTGGGCCATCTGGGCTTCCGCGTGCTCGAGCAACTCGTCTCCAGCCAGACGCCGACGGTCGTTCTCGAGCGCTCCAAGACCAACGTCTTCCTCGCCCAGGCCAAGGCGATGCAAGTCCCCGTGCTGGTGCGCGACATGAAGGAAGACCAGGCGCTAATAGACGCCGGCATCGAACACGCCGCCGCGGTCATCCTGTGCAGCAACGATGAGATGGCGAATCTGGAGGTGGCAATCGACTCCCGCCGAATGAATCCGAAGGTGCGCGTGGTGATGCGCCTCTTCGACCAGCAACTCGCGGGAAAAATCGCCGGGGCGCTGACGATTGATTCCGCGTTCAGTTCTTCGGCGCTGGCCGCCCCGGTGGTGGCAGCGTTGGCCTTCCGTGCGCGGGTGCTTTCCACGCTGATGATCGCCGGCGAGCCACACGTCGCCGCCGAGGTAACCGTAGAAATCGGCAGCCCCCTGGCGGGCAAGAAAATCAGCGAAATCGAACTCGGCTACGCCGCCCGCGTCCTCGCCCGCACCCCCAGCGGCGGCACGGTGCAATCACCCCCCTCGCCCGCCATGCCCATCGCGACCGGCGACGTGCTGGTAGTCCACACCGCCGCCCACCAACTCGCCACGCTTGCCGCCGCCGGCCAGCGCGTCCGCGCATAGGCACGGAAGATTCGGACTGCATCTCCCGCAATTTGGACTGCGTCTCCCGTCGCATGGACGGCCCGCCCATGTTTCCCCCCGGAGTCGCAACACGCGTCTTCATCTCAAAGGCCACAGAGGCCACAAAGAGCACAGAGAGAAAACCCAATTGGAATTTCTTCTCTGTGCTCTTTGTAGCCTCTGTGGCTTTTGTGCCAGGAACCCCGCAATCCGCGCCGCAGTGCCGCACGAACCATTGACATTACGAACAACCGCCAAGACGCCAAGGAATTCTTCTCTTGCTTGGCGTCTTGGCGCCTTGGCGGTTCAATGCCTTCTCTTCGATGCCCCAATAAAGCCGTGGCTACCCCTTCGCCACGTCCTCAAACTTCCCGGTCTTCGCGCTCTTGAGCACCGCGTCACAGACGGCCTGCGTTTCCAGCGCATCCCGGAAATTCGGATGCGCCGGCTTGCCGCTCTGCAGGCCTTCGATGAAGTCCGCGACCTGATGGACGAATGTGTGTTCGTAGCCGATTTGCAATCCCGGTACCCACCAGTGCTTCATG
>JAQGHP010000129.1 GCA_028288775.1 Phycisphaerales bacterium
GAGTCGCTCTTCTACCTGAGGCGCGTCGAAGCCCACGCCGATTGAAACGCTTCGCGAAAAACCAACGGCGCCGAATCAAATATCCGCGACCCGCCAGAGATTCCCGTCGCACCGTAGTGGCCGCGTCAATAAGAACTCATATCTGCCATGTCGGTTTTATGTGAAATCCGCCGGATTATTCTTGCCACCTCCCTAGCTTTAACCTATGTTCGCCCTTCGCAGATTTGTGCGACCCGGCGGAGGGTGCGTTGGGATCGTAGAAATGTCCGGAGAGTCGCCGGAAACGGGTCCGGCGGGCTGCACTTCCTTACGGGATCCGACACCCCATTGTGGTTTGAAAACACGTCCACGCGTGTGGAGCGATGCGCGCCGCGACCGATGGCATGTGGCCGGGGGTCCGCGCGTCCGTCGCGCCCGCGCACAGGCAAGGAGAAGATAAAATGTCCGTCACTTCAGGCAACGTCGCCGCGCGCCGCCGCAGGGTCTTACGTGATGCGCTGGGGATTTCGCGGCCCCCAGCCGCCGGGTTCGGGCGGCGTCGCCCGGCCCTGATCGAGCAGTTGGAGGGGCGCACGTTGTTGTCGGTCAGCCTGACCGGTATTCCGGGATGGGTGCCGGATGGCCCGAACCCCATCGTCGCCGGCACCGGCGACAACGTGATCGGCCCGAGTGCGGCGACCGCCCTGGAAGTCGGCGCCGTCAACGCGATCGCCGTCGATCCCAACAACGCCAAGCACCTGTTCATCGGGACCGTCAACGGCGGCATCTGGCAGACGACCGATTCCACCGTGGCGAACCCGAATTGGACCACCACCACCGATCTGATGCCTTCGCTGGCCATCAGCGCGATCGCCTTCAGCCCTTCCAGCAGCAGCGTCGTATATGCGGGCACCGGCGGCTACTCCTCGACTTTCGGAGGCGTCGGAGGCGCCGGCCTGGGGGGCGGAGCGGCGGGCGTCTATAAATCGTCCGACGGCGGCGCGACCTGGCAGGTCCTCAACCCGGGCGGCATCTTCACCGGGCTGCGCATCCGGCGCGTGGTACCCACGACGCTCAACGGCGGACAGACCGTCTTCGTCGCCACCACCGATACCGGCATAAACAGCGGCGGCGTCTATCGCTCCGACGACGGTGGCGCGACCTGGACCCGCCTGTCGGGCGCCAACGGATTACCCAACGCCGGGGTCACCGACCTCGTCGCCAACCCCGCAAATGCAAACCAGTACTTCGCCGCCCTCGCGGGAGGCTCGGGCAGCGCGGGGACCGGGGGGATCTTCCGCGTGGACCTCTCCGTCAATACCACCTGGTCCAACATCACCGGAAACATCAACACACTCAACGCCGGCGTGCTGAATTCCGCGGCCCGCGTCGAACTGTCCGTCAGCGGCGCAGGCACGAACCCTATCTGGGCGAGCGTGATTAACTCCAGTGGATTCTATTCCGATGTGTTCCGTGCCCCCGACGCCGCCACGGTGACCTGGGCCGCGGTCGGGCCCGGCGGCCTCCCCCCGGACGTTCTCGAAGGCGCACAGGGAAGCGTACACGGCGCGATCCTCGCGGACCCGAATTCCGACACCACCGTCTACCTCGGCGGCGACGCGCGCCAGAACGTCAGCCCGTTCAGCGCCTATCTCGCCCGCGGCGATTCGTCCGCCAACACCTGGACCGCGCTCACGCCCGTCGACAGCATGAACTCCAAACCGGGGCTCACCGTCATCCCCACCTCCAACGGCGTTACCACCGCCCCGCATCCCGATACGCGAAACCTCGTTTTTGGTGCGGGGGGCAATCTGCTTCTCGCGTGTGACGGCGGCGTCTATCAGGCCACAAGCCCCACCGGCGCAGGCCCCGCCCTGGCCTGGACCTCCATCGACGGGAACTTGGAAAATACCGAGTTCTATCAAGCCACCTTGGACGACCGAAATACCGCCACCACCGCCGACGATCTCATCCAGGGCGCGGCGCAGGACAACAGCGCCAGCGAGCGCGACGCGTCGGGGAACTGGAATACGCAGGTCGGCGGCGACGGCACCGTCGTGCTCGCCGACCCCATCAGCGACACCCGCTATTTCTCCGTCCAGAACTTTTTCATGGGCGTCGCGGTCGGCGGAGGGGGCGTGAGCCGGCCCGCGGGCACCGTCGCCAACACCGGCGGCAAAGTGCTCAACAATGCCAACGCGGGAACCAAGGCCGAAGGTTTCCCCTTCAGTCCCGCCTTCCAAATCAACGAAGGCGACATCGCCACCGGGGCTGCCACCGCGCGGGTCATTCTCGGCGGCAACCGAACCCTCTACGTCTCCAGCGACCAGGGCTCGACTTACACTTCCATCGGAGGCACCACCTCCAACAACCCCAATCCCGTTGCCAATCTGACCGCCAGCGTTATCAGCATCGCCTTCGGCGACGCCGCCAACACCAACGTCTGCTACGTCGCCATGTCCGACGGCAACATCGCCGTCACCAATAACATCACCGCCTCCGGGGGCGGTTTCAGCCTGACCACGTTCAACACCGCGGCGGGCGGAACGCTCCCCCAGAGCATGGTCATCGACCCCAACGACGCCTCCACCGTTTACGTGACCACCCAAAGCGCCGTTTTCGTCACCAACGACGGCGGCGCCACCTGGAAAAATATCACCGACAATCTCGCCTCCGTCTTCTCCCCCGGGTTCACCCAGTTCAGTAATCAGTCCGGGGAAGTCAGCGTCGCGCTGTTCAACAACGGCACCGCCAACAAAGCCGACGACGTCCTCATGGTCGGCGGCCCGGGCGGGATCTTCCGGCGCGGTGCGGCCCTCCCGCCCGGCGCGACCTGGACGCAGTACGGCGTCGGACTGCCCAACGTCTTGGTGGACAGCCTGCAATACGACGCGCCCAGCGATACGCTGCTTGCCGGGACCTTCGGCCGCGGCGCCTGGACCATCAGCAGCGTCAGCACGAGCATCAACACCGTCGGCGTCCTCTCCATCAACGGGGACACCGATTTCCCCGGCGAGGACGACACGATCCGGCTGATTCGCGACGCCAACAACCCGGCGACCCTCGATGTGTACCTCAACGGCGCCTTGACCCAAGTCCCCTTCGCCGCAGTCCAGCAGATCAACGTCAACGGACTGGGCGGGAACGACACCCTCGTCATGGACTCCTCCAACGGCCTGATCAGCGTCGCCAATGGCATCCGCTACGACGGGGGCGGCGGCTCGGACGCGCTGCAACTCGTGCAGACCGGCGGCGCCTCCCACGCCTCAGACGTCTACAGCGTCGGGCCCGACACCGGCGAAGGCACCAGCGTCATCTCCGACGCCGGGGCCGTACAGTCCGTCTCCTTCCAGAACCTCGAGCCCGTCCTCGACCTCGTCCCCTCCGCCACGCTCCTCGTCAGCGCCACCAACTCCAGCAACGCCGTCACCTTCGCTGGCGGCTCGGTCGCCTCCGACGGCAAGATCTCCATCGACAACTTCGAGTCCATCGAGTTCGCCAACAAGGCGGCCCTCACTCTCAACACCCTGGGCGGCAGCGACGCCGTGAGCCTCAACGACCCGGTCACCCCCACCGGCCTGACCTCCGTCAGCGTCATCGGCGGCGACCCCACCGCCGGGGACACGCTGTTGTTCAACGGCCTCGCCACGACCCTCTCGGTCAACACCGCCACAGGCGTCATCGCCGGGGCGCTGGGCACCGGCGGCGCGGTGACCGTCTCCTACGCCGGCATCGAAGGACTCACCGCCGTCGCCGGGTCCAGCACCACCCTGGCGGTCACCGGCTCGTTGACCTACGCCTACACCGCCGGGGCCGCACTCGACGGCGGCTCGGTCCAGACCGACTCGATCCCCATCACCTTCAGCGGCTACGGCAGCGGCAAGGCCCTGTCCTTCACCGGCGCCAACGCCTCGGCCGCCCTTACCGTCAACGGGACCCCGGGCCAGGACGCCTTCAACCTCGCCGCCGGCGGCAACGTGACGCTCACCGGCCGGGCCGTGATCCAGGCCTCCTCCTTCAAGTTCCTGACCCTCAAAGGTTCGGGCGGCAACGACACCTACGCCCTCCACGCCGCCCAGCCCTATGCCGATATCACCGTCGCCGGGGGAGGGCTCGGCGCCGCCAGCCTCTTCGCCGATGGGACGCCCGTGAACGCGACCGTGGGGGCGAGCACCCAGGTCAGCGGCGGCGGGCTCGGGCAGTTGAGCCTGGCCGGCAACGCCACCGTCGCCCTCACCGGCGCGGGCGAACTGACCGTCACGGGCACCGGCGGACCCGATGCTTTTAAGGTATCGGTCGCCCCCGCGGGCAACACCACCGCCGTCACCGACGGGCCGGTCTTCACTGCCGTCAATGTCGGGCCGCTGCACCTGAACGGCGCGCCCGGCTCCTCGGCCAATTCGCTGGCCCTGAGCACCGTCGGCGCGGCCGCGGTGAACTTCGCCCCCGCTTCCGCCAACAGCGGCACCGTCACCGCCGCCGCCACCCCCATCTCGCTGTCCAACATCGAAGGCTTCACCTACGACGCCCAGGCCGGCAACGCCGCCCTCACCGTCACCGGCAGCGCCGCGGCAAACCTCTTTACCCTCACCCCCGGCGCGACCAACGACGCCGGTACCGTGGCCTTGGACGCGAGCCTGCCGGTCACCTTCCAGAACCTTGGCGCGGGCGGCAGCTTGAATCTCGACGGCGCGGGCGGGGCCGACGCACTGGTTTACAACGGCACGGCGGCCAACGACGCCTTCTCGGTGAACAACGCCGGTGCGGGCGGGCTGGTGAACCTCAACGCCCGCGTCCCCGTCACCACCAGCCCCTCCATCCAGACCCTCACGCTCAACGGCCTGGTCGGGGACGATTCCTTTACGCTGCTCCCGGCCGTCTCCGCCAGCGTGTTTACGACGTTGAACTTCAACGGCGGGGCATCGACGACCGCCGCCGGCAACACCGCCAGTCTGGTCGGCACCGCCGCCGATGATTCCTTCACCATCAGCGGCCAGTCCGTGGGCCTGGGCGGCGTCATCGTCAACTCCAGCGGGATGACCAACATCGCCCTGGACGCCCTGGGCGGCACCAACACGCTGACCTACAACGGCGTCGCGGGCACGGTCGAGAACATCAACGTGATTGGCTCCTCGGCCCCCGCGGCGGGCAAGATCAGCGTGCCGGGCGTGTCGCTGGTGACCTTCGTCAACGCCCAGCAGATCGCCGTCAACGCCAACCCCGCCGACTCCGACACCGTCACCTTCACCGGCACCAACGGCTCGGACGTGTACAACATCAACCTCAACGCCGTCGGCACCGCCGCCGACCCGGTGCTCAAACTGCTGACCGGCGGCGGCGCCGGCCTGCTGACGCTGCTGAACTACACGGGCGTGAACACACTGAACATCGCGGGCCTGGACGGCGCGGACAAGTTCAACGTCTACACCGGCCCGTCGGTGGGCCGCAGCATCGCGATCACCGGCTCGATCCCGTCCGGCAAGAAGAAGCTGACGGACCTGCTGACGATCTACTACGTGATGCCCAAGCCCAAGATCATCGCAAGCACCGCGACGCAGAGCCCCGCCGCGGGCCTGGTGTCCCTGCAATACTCGGCCGGCGTCAAGGACCTGATCCAGTACGCGGGTGTGGAGAACGTGGTGATCAAGAAGCTGTAAGTTTCGCGAACGGCCTCGAAATCCAATCACGGGCATGACCGGGGCGGGCCAGGCAAAACTGTGCCCGCCCTTTTTTTATCCGCGCCGAAGCACGCGAACGCGTGCCGCCTCGTGCCACGGCCCTTCCGGGCGGTGGGAGGGGAACACCGTGTTTCCAGGAGGTGAAGCGCCCGGGACACAAAAGTCGGCCACACCCCATCGAGAACGTCTCCCGCATTTATGTCGTCCATGGTTCGCAGTTTGCAGGATTCGCCGCTTGGCGTGGATGCGAATCCACACCTCAGGACATCAAACACCTTGGGAGAAGTCATGAGCACCAAACTGAAATCCCTCGACCAACAAGTAATCGTCATCACCGGCGCATCCAGCGGAATAGGTTTGGCGACGGCCGAGGCCGCCGCGAAAAAGGGCGCGAAGCTCGTGCTGGCGGCGCGGAGCGAGCAGACGATGAACGACGTTGTGGCGCGGATCAACGATTCGGGCGGCGAGGCCATTTTTGTCGCCTGCGACGTGGCCGACCGGGCTCAGGTGGAAGCGGTCGCCAAGGCGGCCGTCGCGCGATTCGGGCGGATCGACACGTGGGTGAACAACGCAGGCATCGCGATTTACGGCCGCCTGGATGAAGTGAGCGATGAAGACAGCCGCCGGCTCTTCGAGACCAATTTCTGGGGAGTGGTCAATGGATCGCTCGCGGCCCTTCCGCACCTCCAGGAGAACGGCGGAGCGCTGATCAATTTGGGCAGCGAGGTGTCGGAGGCGGTGGTGCCGCTGCTGGGCATGTACTCGGCGTCGAAGCACGCGGTGAAGGGATTCACGGATTCGTTGCGCGTGGAGATCGAGGACGTGGACAAGTCCCCCATATCGGTCACGCTAATTCAACCGACCGCCGTTGACACGCCCTTCCCGCAGCACGCCCGCAATTACCAGGACAAGGAGCCGAAGCTGCCCACCCCGATGATCGACCCGCAGCAGGTTGCGGAAGCGATCTTGGACGCCGCGACGAGCCCGACGCGCTCCAAAAAGGTCGGCACGATGTCGAAGGTCAACACGACGGTGGCCAAGCTCGCGCCGGGCCTGGGCGACAAGATGGCGGCAAAGCAGTTGGACCGCCAGCACTACGACGAGAAGCCGCGGAACCCGGATGGCGCGCTCAACCGCCCGAGCGAAACGACCGGGGTCGCCGGCCGCACGCACGGCACCGGCGGCCGCGAGCCGAAGTAACTGCGCGTGCCTTGCGCCCCTCGCATCAACGCTTCGAACGCGCTCATCGGCCGGGGTGATTCGTCTTCACGGATGGTTTCACCTCGGCCGATTTGGTATACGCGGGCGGGGAATAAAAATTCATGGTCACGAGCGGCTCCGCCCCGGTATTGGTGATCTGATGCCGCTCGTTTTTCTCAATCAGCAGCAGCGAACCCCGTCTTAAGGCGGACGGTGCGGCTTTCAATTTTCGCACGCCCGCCGCCAGATACGACAAACACCCACTGCTCGGCCCGCGGGTGTTCGTTCTCGGCGGAATCACTCGATGATTGGCCCGGCTTCAAAACCATGATGGCAGCCTGGACGTTGGCGGAGGAGGCCAGCGGCTTGAAATTGCTTCGATGTTTTGCCGTAGCGATGTGCTTCATGCAGCTTCCTTTTGTGCGAACATGCGGCGAACACGCAGCCTAATGCGCGGTGAATTGCCGAGTCCATGGGCAATCGGCGCGCAAATTAAATCGTTCCCGCTTTATTGTAACTGTGGTAATTGTAAGGAATGGGACATAAGAACCAGCCTGCCGCGTTTCCGTGTAATGGCCGGATTGCCGCGCTGCTAATGGGAGTATGTGCGGTCATTGGTTTCGCGAGGATGGCCCCGGCCCAGAACCCCCCGCCCGCGCCGTCCCAATATTATCCGCGCTCGATGGACGAGTTGCAGCAGCTCGTCGCGCCCATTGCGCTCTATCCGGATGCGCTGCTCGCGCAGGCGCTCGCCGCGTCCACGTACCCGGATGACGTGATCGCGGCGGCGCGCTGGGAAGACGCGGGCAACAATCCGCAAGGTGCCGATGCGCAGCCGTGGGACTCCAGCGTGAAGGGCGTGGCGCGCTATCCCGACGTCCTGCATTACATGGCTTCCAACGGCGACTGGATGAACGACCTCGGCGACGCGTTTCTTAACCAGCAGGGCGACGTGATGTCCGCCGTGCAGAATATGCGGGGCGAGGCCTTGGCCGCGGGCACGCTCGCCTCCACGCCCGAGCAAACGGTCATCAATCAGGACGGCTACATCCAGATCATCCCGACCGATCCGCAGTACCTGTACGCGCCGATTTATGATCCGCAGGTCGTCTACGCGCCGCCGGAATACGTGGTGGGACAGGCGTACCCCACGTACATCCGGTACGGCCCGCGCGTGGAGGTCGGCGACTGGCTCGACTACGACCTGGATTGGCATGACCGGGCGATTTACTCCGGCCGCTGGGGCCGCGACCGGCCGTGGTGGCACGACCGCGACGAGCACGGCGGGTACCACTATCTCAACGACCGTCCCGGCGTATATCGCCCCGGCGAATTCAGAGACCAGGGCGGCCGCCCGATCCAGGTGCAGGCCAGCCACTGGGCGCGCGACGATCGCCGTCCCGCGCCGCGGCGCGCGCCAGGCCCGGCCGCGCGTCCGAACAACGACCGCCCCGACCGCGGCTATCCCCAGCGCCAACCCGCCGCCAACAACCGGCCCGCCGAGTCGCCCCGCGGCACCGACGTTTCCCGCCAGGCCGAGCGCGGGCGAACGAGCCGCGGGCAGGCCGCGCAGCCCGAGCCTCAGCCGCGACAGGCACCGCAGCAGGCTCCTC
>JAQGHP010000431.1 GCA_028288775.1 Phycisphaerales bacterium
TCGCGCCGGCGCTCCGCGAGACGCTCGATGACATCTGGTCGCAGCCCGATCTCGACGCCAGCGCCAAAGCCGCGGCCATCAAAGATCTGACCGATCATGCCGCAAATTCCGGAAACAAGTCGCTCGCCGCCGAGCTGCGCGGGCTTCTTCTTTTCCGCCAGGAAAAGCCGAAGGAGGCCGCGGATGCATTCGCGCAGGCGATGCAGCTCGGCGGACACTCTCCCGATCTCCTGATGGAACGGGTCGAAGCGCTACGCCAGACCGGCGACGATCCCGCCGCCGACGCGCTGCTCTGGAAGCTCATTAGCGATCGGCCAACGCTCAGCGAAGCGTACCTCGAGCTGTACGCCTCCCTCGCCACCCGCGGCATTCAAGGGCAGGCCGAGCATGCCGTCGCCACCTGGCTGAACAACGACCCGCAGAACCCCATCGCCCGGCGGATGCGGGCATTCGAAGACCTGCGCGCCGGCCGCAATGATGTTGCCGAGGCCGTGCTGCTGCGGCTCTTCCACGAGCGCCCGGGAGACGCGCAGGCCGTCGCCGACCTGGGCCTTCTTTACGCGCGCAAGCAGCATCTCGAACAATTCGCCCTGCACTTGCAGGAACACCTCGCGCAGGAGCCCGGCGACATTGCCGCCGCCTCGGCCCTGGCCGGCGCGTATGCCGCGGACAAGCGAATGCTCGACGCCGCCAAAGTGCTCGACGCGGCCCGGTCGGCGTGCGCCAAAGATCCGGACCTGCTCTATTCCCTTTCCGCCATCAACGCGCGCGTCGGCCGCAAGGACGAGAGCGAAAGCCTGCTGCGCGAAGTGCTGCGGCTCGATCCGTCTCACCCCGGAGCGGCCAACGACCTCGGCTACGTCATGACCGAGCAGGGCCGGAGTCTGGCAGAGGCCGAGTCGCTGATCCGCGGGGCGGTGCAAGCCGAGCCGCACAACGCTTCGTTCCTCGACAGCATGGGCTGGCTGCTATACAAACGCGGCCGGTTCGAGGAGGCCCGGATTTTCCTGGATCGAGCGGTAGGGGGCGCAAAGGCGGGAGAGGCGGGGCCACAACCCGACCCGGTCGTGCTCGACCATCGTGGCGACCTGCTCTACCGCCTGGGCCGTCGCGAAGAGGCCGCCGCCGATTGGCAGCGCGCCGCCGAGCGCGTCACCGAGTTGCGCGGCAACCGCGACGACGCCCCCGATGATGTCAAAACCCTACGCCAGGGATTACAAAACAAGGCACGGCAATTGAAGGAAGGCCAGGCGGTAGAAGTCGCCCCGATAGAACCACCGGCAACCCAGCCGGCCAGCATCGGAAAGTTCTAAGCATTGCAAATGGTGTAATGGCAACCGGATTCAGGTGAATAGCAACTTACGACCAATTACTTTTCTCCTTCGCCTTCACTGGCAACTAACAACTGGCAACTGGCAACTTCCCCCGAGGTTTACATGGCAGGACACAGTCACTGGTCGAAAATAAAGCGTGCCAAAGGCGCCAACGACGCCATGCGCGGCAAGATCTGGAGCAAGATTGCTCGAAAGATCATCATCGCCGCCAAGAACGGCGGCGACCCGCGCGACAACCTCTCCCTCCGCTACACCATCGACGAGGCCAAGGCCGTTAATATGCCCAAGGACACGATCGAAAAGGCGATCATGAAGGGCACCGGTGAACTGGGCGCGGAGAACTACGAAGCCGTCACCTACGAAGGCTACGCCCCCGGCGGCATCGCCATCCTTGTCGAAGGCCTCACCAACAACCGCGCCCGCACCGCCCCCGAGATGCGCACCGTATTCGAGCGCAACGGCGGCAACCTCGCCACCAGCGGTTCCGTCGCCTTCCAATTCACCAAACGCGGCATCATCACCGTCAAGGCCGATGCCATCTCCGAGGACGCCTTGCTAGAAGCCGCCCTCGAAGCCGGCGCGGAGGACGTGACCAATGAAGGAGAGGTATTCGAGGTCCTCACCGCGCCCGCCGCTTTCTTGAAGGTGAGGGATGCCCTGGCCGCGGCCAAAATTACCGTCGAGGCGTCTGAAGTCGCGAACGTCCCCAACAACACCGTCCCCGTCGAAGGCGAAGCCGCCCAGAAATTGCTGAAACTCGTCGAGGCTCTGGAAGACAACGATGACGTCCAGACCGTCAGCCACAACGCGGACGTGCTCGAGTCCGCCGGGGTCTGATGTAGTTCCCGTGTCCGGCGCTCAATGAGGTATCAGCGAACTGCCCAGCCATCCGGCGATCGCGCCCAGCAGAATCATCCACGTCGCATTTACCTTCCAGCGCAAGAGTGCAACGAGCGTCAGCAGAAACAGCGGCAAGGTGAGCGCGTTGGCCGATGCGGGGTGGCTCCAGAGCGCCGCCGCCAGGCGCACGGCGACAACCGCGATGAGCGCCGCGACTGCCGCGTTCATTGCGTCGAACGCCCCGCGGGCGAGCGGGTTGCGGCGTATCCGGGGCAGCAGGGGACCGAGCAAGGCCACGAACACGAACGACGGGGCGAATATGGCGGCCGTCGCAACGACCGCGCCCAGCACCGCGCCGCCGGTATTGCCAAAAAGCTGCTGGCCACGGAGATAGCCGACGAACGTCGCGGTCGTAAGGAGCGGGCCGGGCGTGAACTGTCCGACGGCTACCGCGTCCACGAGTTGTTGCTGCGTCAGCCAGTGATAATGGTCCACCACTCCGCTCTGCAAATAGCTGACCAGCACGTACCCGCTGCCGAAGAGCGTCGCGCCGATTTTCAGGAACAGCCCCGCCATCTGCAGTAGCCCCGCCGAGGCCCCGGCGGAGGAGGCCGCCATGAGGAAGAGGCGGCGAAGCGGTGCGCCCGCCAGCGGCAGCGCCCCCGCGCTCGCGCCGCCGGTCCGCGAGCGCAACTGCCACCACGCCCCAGCCAGCGCCGCGCCCGCCAGCACGATCAATTCCGGCTGAAGCCTCGGATGACGTTGCAGCGCACCGTCTATTACTGCAGCGATCAACGCGACAAGTAGCGTAAAACGACTCTTGATCCCGCTCTGCGCGAAGCGGAAGCACGCGTTGGCCACGATCGCCACCACCACCGCATTCACCCCAAGAAGCATGCCCTGCACCTGCGGCAGTCGGGCGTAATGCACATACCCCCATGCGATGGGAAGGATGATGAGCACCGCCGGCACGATGAAGCAAACACCCGCCGTGACGAGCCCCGCGAACCCCGCACGGATATATCCGATCTGGATGGCCAGCTCGGTGGAATTGGGCCCGGGAATGAAATTGATCGCGGCGATGAGATCGAGGAAATGCTGCCGATCGATCCAGCGCCGTCGGCGGACGACTTCGTCCTCGATCATCGCGATGTGCGCCGCCGGCCCCCCGAACGCCGTGAATCCCAGCCGCAAGAAGAGTAGCGCAATCTCCCGCAGCCGCACTTTCAGCGGCGGCAATTTGGAGTCCGGTCCCCGGGTCGCATCCTCTTGCATCGCCGGGAATGTATCGAAGGGCGGAGGAAAGTAAAAAGTAGAAAGTAAAAAGTAGAAAGCGCGATTGAGCCGGGCCGACATTTTGGATGCCCGCCACCGTTTCTAGGGGATCCCCATACACTTTTTACTTCCCACTTTTTACTTTCTATTTCCCCACCCATCTCGCCAGCAACTCGCTGCGGCTGGAGACGCCGAAGTGCCGGTGCAGGGATTTGACG
>JAQGHP010000136.1 GCA_028288775.1 Phycisphaerales bacterium
GATGGCCGGGGCCCTTGGGGGCGACCAGCAGCACGTCCACGTCCTTGGGCGGTACGATCGTCTTGAAGTGGACGTTGAACCCGTGGGTCACGCCCAGGGCCTTGCCGGCCTTCAGATGCGGGGCGATCGACTTGTTGTACACGTCCGGCTGCACTTCGTCGGGAAGCGTGACGATCAGCAGGTCGCCCTGCTGCACGGCCTCTTCCACGCTGACCGGGGTGAACCCGTGTTCGATCGCCAGGCGGCCGTTGGAACTATCCTTGCGGTTGGCGACGATCACCTTAATGCCGCTGTCGCGCAGGTTGAGCGAGTGGGCGTGGCCCTGTGAGCCGTAGCCCAACACCGCCACGGTCTTGCCCTTCAGGGCGTCGAGCGGCGCGTCTTTTTCATACACCATTTTCAGGTCAGCCATGTCAGAGTCCTCCAAACAAGGGGGGGCATGCTAGCGGAAACGGCGGAAAAGTAAATGAAACAGGGGGGGGCCTGAAACGTGAAGACGTGAAACGTGAGAAGAGCGGCGGGCCTGGCCCTTCTCACGTTTCACGTCTTCACGTTTCACGCTTGTCCATTGCCCATCCATGGCGCGGGCTTACAATCCGCGAAATGGCCACGAAGTCCAAAGCGCCGTTCCCGCTGCTCGAGTATGTGGACGGGCTAGTGGAGGACCTCCGCGGGAATGTTCCCAAGGCGCTTAAGGAATGGGACGTTGACGGGATTCATCGCGCTCGTGTTGCGACGCGGCGGCTTAAGGCGGCGCTCGATCTTCTCCAACCCGTGCTCTCCGAAGACCAGCGCAAGCCGTTTGCGACCGTGCTCAAGAGGCTCCGCCGACGGCTCGGGCCGATGCGCGATCTGGATGTCATGCTGGGGCACCTCAAGGATCTGCGGGGCTCCGCGGCCCATGCGCAAGCGGTGGGGTGGCTGGAGGAACATCTCCGCCGGGACCGCGAGCGGGTGCGGGGGGAATCGGCGGAGAAGGGGTCGCATTCCCGCGTGCTCTCGCGGCTGGGGACGTGGTGGGGGCTGCGCGAAGAAGTGATCGAAGCGAAGGAAGCCGCGGACACGCTGCTGGCTGAATCGCTCCACGTGCAGCTTGATTCCTTCGTCGAACAGGCCGACCGTCTGGCCGCGGGAAACGCCGTGCCCGACGACGCGGAGCGGCAGGATCCGCACGCCGTGCGAATCGCGGGCAAGGCGTTTCGCTACACGCTGGAGATGGCGGCGGTGCAGGGGTACAAGCTGCCGCCCGCGGTGATGGGCAGCTTCAAGCGCATGCAGGAGGCCCTGGGCCTCTGGCACGATTACGTCGTCCTCACCGAGCGGGCGATGCAAGTTTCCCTCGAAGACCTTCTCCCGCACCACGACGCCCCCATGCAGGCCCGCGTGCTCGATCTTGCGCGAACCCTGCTCAAGCGCTCGTCGCAACACATGGGGCAGTTCTCCAAGCTCTGGGTACTTCGCGGCGGGGAGGTCGCCCGCACCGTCCGCAGTACATTCCCCCTCACCCGCTCGCTCAGCGCACCGCAAACGGGTCCGCATCCGCGGCACTCAAATGAAATTCCAATCCCGGCAGAGCCGACTCCAGGCGATGTTTCAGCCGCGTGAGCGTGACCCGCTCACTGTTGGAATGGAGCGTGCAGACGACCGTCATCCCCGCCGCCGCGGCCTTGAGGGCGTCGTGATGGCGCATCTCCCCCGTGACATAGAACTCGGCTTTTTGGGCGATTGCGTCGTTGAGAAGATCGCCGCACGCCCCGGCGCAGACTGCCGCGCGACTGACCGTCCCCTCGACCGGCCCCGCCACCAGCAAGTGCTCGATCCCGAGCCCGCGCTTGAGACGGGCCAGCAATTCCGCCCGTTCGACGGGCTGGCGAAACGTGCCGACGCGACCCATTCCCAGCCCCTCCGGCGGCGCCGCGAGTTGCATGAGGTCGAACGCCGGCTCTTCATACGGATGCGATTTTCGTAGCGCCCGAACGACGTCGCCGACACGATCGAGCGGTACGACCGTATCTACACGCACTTCGGCCGACTCTTCCATCCGCCCGGCGACGCCGACGGCGGGGTTCGTCCCCTCCTCGCCGAAAAATGTCCCTGTCCCCGTCGAGCGAAAGCTGCACGAGGAATACTTGCCGATCCGCCCCGCCCCCGCATCAAACAAGGCCTGGCTCACGTCCTCCAATTCTTTCTGCGGGATAAACGTCACCAGCTTGCACTGTGAGGCTTTCGTTTCCGCCAATTTCAAGGGCAGCCGTTCTTCCAGGCCCAACACTTCGCACAACACGTCGTTGGTGCCCCCCTCGGCCACGTCCAGCGCCGTGTGCGGCGAATAGATCGCCACCCCTCGCCGCACCGCGTCAAAGACGACGCTCCCCGCGATAACTTTTTTGATCGCCTGAAAAATCGGCGGGTGGTACGCGATCACCGCATCGCAAGAAAGCGCACGCCCCTCCGCCGCCACCGCGGCGGTGTAGTCGATGGTAAGCAGAACCTTCGATACGTCCTGCCGCGGATCGCCGACGAGCAGGCCGACGTTGTCCCACGCCTCCGCGTTGCGGGTGGGGGCGATTTGTTCGAGGGCGGATACAAGGTCGGCAAGTTGCATTGTGGGGATTGTAAGAGCCGACTGAAATGCGGCCAACTTCGATATGTGTTTACCCGGCGAATCTTCTGACTTTACCGTCTCTCGCCGGACGTTTGGATGACCGGGAATGCACCCACGATGGCGGTCGCCGCAGAACTCCCGCTCACGCACACCAGAAAACTCACTGCCGTCCCGATCGGCGTCCACCACATGCTCGCAAGCTTCAAGGGGCGATGGAGCAAAAGCGTGCTCCAACCGGCCAATACCGCGGGCTGCAACAGCACCACCGTGAGAATGCCGGCGATCAGTGCCAATACCACAGTCGTTGTGTTCCCCCGCTTCGTCAGTAACGCGGCAAGGAAGACACCCAGCATTCCTGCGAATGGATACGCCAGAATGCTTAGCGCGAAGTTGATCAGCGTGTTGTTTTTCGGGTCGTACATGAAGACGCACACGATCGCCAAGAGCGACATCAGCACGCCCATAACGGCCACTGCGATTTTGGGCGTGGCGGTGTCGCGGGCGGGGTCGGCGGGGTGGCCCAGGCGTCGGCGGAGGGGGTAGTAAATGTCCGCCACGGCGCTCGAAGCCAGCGCGTTGATGGCCGAGTCCATCGAGCCCTGGGCGATGGCGAAAAAGCCGACGATCGCCAGCCCCGACAGCACGGTCGGCATCTCATTGAGCAGGAAATTCGGGTACGCGCCGACGACCGGGGCCGTGCTTCCGCTTTGCTGGCGATAGAACAGGTGGAGCAACAGGCCGATCGTCAGGAACCCGCAGACCACGCACAGGCTTATGAGTTGCGCCCAAATTAGCGAGAGCGCCCCGCGCGTCACGCTCTTGGCGACGAGGAAGCGTTGGGCGAGGTCCTGGTCCACGCCGAACGCGGCCATGTTCAGGAACGTGGAACCGAAGAGCGCCGTCCAGATCGTGTACTTGTGGGAGGAAGCGAAGGAAGTGTCCAAGAGAAAGAGCTTGCCGTGTCCGTCGGGGCCGGAGGTGGGATCGCGAAGGGCTTGCAGCATTTGCCCGGGCGAGAGCGGAGTTTTGTGCAACAGCATCGCCACGCTCAGGACCGCGGCGCTGACGACAATGAAGAACTGGATGACGTCGATCCAGATGACCGTGCGGATGCCGCCGAAGCTGGTGTAGAAGGTGCCGATCAGGCCGATCAGGCAGATCGCCAGGGCCAGTTGCGCGGCGGTCGGCACGAAATTGTTTTGACCTCGGCGGGCGAACATCAGAAGGCACACCGGCACCGCCGCGATGAATAAGCGCGCCCCGGATGCGAGCATCCGCCCCAGCAGGAACACCACGCTGACGGCCACGGTCGCCCCCGGCCCGTATCGTTCGCCCAGGTAGCCGTAGATCGTCACGGTCCCCGCGCGGTAGAGGCGGGGGACGAACAGCACGGCCACAATCACCACTGCGATCAACCCGCCCATGCTCAGCAGGAGATAAGTGATATTGCCGTTGCACGCCTCATCGGGCACGCCGATGAATGTCGCGGCGCTGAGGCTGGTGGCGACGATGGAGATGGCGACGGCCCAGGTGGGGATGGAGCGGTGGGCGAGGAAGTATTCGCGGGCGTCCTGATCCTTGCGGGCCGCGACGACGCCGATGTAAATCATCGCGGCGAAATAGATCCCGAGCACGCCCCAATCGAGCGGCCCGAAAACCGCGAGCGGAAACGCAGCAATGGCGGGCCCAGGTGAGAAAGCATCCATGCGGGGGATGGTGTAACAAGAAACCGCGGGAGAGGGTAGAGTGAGGGGAGGAATGCAGCTTGCAGCTTTGGAGCCGCTTGGCGGCGTTCGGATTGAAAGGTTGTCTTCGATGGCGCGGACGAAACAAAAAAATAAGAGGGGCGGCAAGCCGCCGATCAACCCCGACGCGGTGCGGATGCAGGAATTTCTCGACCGCGTGCAGAGCGTGCCGGTCGGCATCAGTGAATTGCCGGATGACGAGATGGCCCGTTGGGACGACAAAGACCCCAAGCGACGCCGGGCGGAGCGGGAGCGGGTGAAGGAAGGGGTCATCGAGCAGATGGTGAAGCACAAGATGGGCGGCGCGCTGGTCATCGACTCCGAAGCCCGGCTGGTGGCGATGGGTCGGGAAGAGAAGAAGGACAAGTGGACGTTCCTCGAGCTGGAGGGGGATTTCCGCATGCCGGCGGACGAAGTGGTGGAAGGATTCCCGGATTAGCTCACCTCGTAGACGCCCACATCCATTCGAAATCGCCTGACACGTTGCCGTGCTGCGATCGCGGACCGGCCGCTCGTGCGGAGGCGACCCCGCTCAACTTCCGATTCATTCCATCCGAAATAAAACGGGCATCTGGCCATCACGGAAAAATCCAGCCTGGACAATAAGAACGCATCGGAAGCGTTATAATGCTTGTGTTAAGCGACCGCCGATCGGCCGCAAAGTGGGGCCGTTGGTTCTTATCGGCAATGCAATTGGTGGAAGCGTCCGCATGCATCCTTCAGAAAAGGGCAAAAATCCCAATGGATCGGGTAAACCTGCACCCTTTTCAGGACCGGGGTTGCCGGGTGATTTGTCGGGGGTGTTAGGTCAGAGATTTGCGCCATTTAATGGGTCCGAACTGACGGCCGCGCGGAACATTGAGGAGACCTTGCGCCGAAACGCGGCGGAACGGGCACGACAAATGCGCGACGAAATCGCCCGTGGCGACGTCCTCTTCCTCCAGGGCAAGTTTGACGAAGCCCTTGCCCGGTTCCAGGAATCCCTGCGCCTCAATCCCGCCGAGGGGGATTGCCACTACCGCGTCGCCTGCGCCGCCCGGAGCGCTGGAAAATTGGAGTTGGTCGAGCGCCACCTGTTGGAAGCGGTTCGCCTGAGCCCGCGTCATGGGGGAATACGTGACGGGCTCGCTTCGTGGTTCCTTCAAAACGGGAAAATTGAGAAGGCTCTAGAGCACAGCGCGATGGCGCTGGCGATCAAGGCGGATCATCCGGGCTTCATGGTGACGCGCGCGTCGGTGTTGATGGGCGACGGGCAAAACGAGGCGGCGGCGGAACTGCTGGAGCCGCTTGTCGTGGGCGGATTGGTGGAGCCCCGGCTGGCGATAGCGTATGCACAGCTCGCCCCGAAGATCGGACGGGAGGCCCAGGCCGCGGCGTTGGTCGCGCGCGTGCTGGAGCAGAAGGAAATCGCTCCGCAGGTCCGGACGCAATTCCATTTCGCCGCCGCCGGCCTGCTCGACGCGATGGGCCGCTACGACGAGGCGTTTGAGCAGGCCCGCATCGCCAACTCGCGCGTGCGCCGCCCTTATGACCCCGCGCGCCACACCGCGTTTGTGCAGACCCAGATTCGCAGCTACTGCCGGCAGAACTTGAAGTCATTGCCGCACGCCAGCCATCAGAGCCGTCGGCCGGTATTGATCGTGGGGATGCCGCGGTCGGGCACATCGCTCGTCGAGCAGATCCTCGCCAGCCATCCCGACGTGTTCGGCGCAGGTGAACTGCGGCTGATGGGCCTCGTCGGGCAGTCCATGGCCAATGCGCCATGGTCGCAAGACGGCAACGGGGGGCATCGACTGGATAGGCTGTCGCTGAAGCGGACCAACGGCCTGGCCGCGGAGTATCTGTCGGCCATTGAATCATTGAATTCCACAGCCCGGTACGTCACCGACAAGATGCCCTTGAACCAGGAACACCTGGGGCTCGTGGAGTTGCTGCTGCCCGACTGCCACGTGATCCACTGCATCCGCGACCCGCGCGACACCTGCCTCTCGTGTTACTTCACCGACTTCGCCGAGGGCAATGACTTCGCTTTCAACCTGGGCCACCTGGCAAGCTATCACCGCAATTATCGCGCGCTCATGGCCCACTGGAAGAAGGATCTGACGATCCCGATTCTCGACGTGCGGTACGAGGACGTGGTCGCCGACAAGGAAGGCCAGACCCGGCGGATGCTGGAATTCCTGGACCTGCCCTGGGACGACCGGTGCCTGAATTTCCACAAGAACAAGCGCCTCGTCGCGACCGCGAGCCGCGACCAGGTCCGCAAGCCTATTTACAATTCATCCGTCGGCCGGTGGAAGCATTACGAAAAGCATATTCCGGAATTGGTGGCGCTGGGGGATGGGCAAAGTGAAACGTGAAGACGTGAAACGTGAGAAGAGTCCGCTGGCCGAAGTCTTCTCACGATGAGTAATGTTCAATGAGCATTCCAGTGACAGAGGATTACAACGGCGTAGATAAGGATTGCGCAGTTGATCGCCAATCCGATCCGGCCGAGTTTCCGGTTGCTCGTTTGGGAGACGCTCGCCATCCCTCCGAAAATCAAGCCCGTGAGGAGCAGAATAAATGGCGTGAGCAGGAGGGCGTCCATTTCCCTGACACTCCGACGCGCTGGTAGCCAGAAGACAACGGTGGGGCAGGCTGCGAGGACCCCGGCAATGATTGAAACCAGCCCGGCGAACCTCGATCGTTCGGGTTGAGTCGAGGGCTGGCGGTATTCGAGAATCGGCTTCATTGCTCCGCCCGCTTTGCTCTCGCGTCTGATTCATCGGCTGCTTGCATAACCCGCTGCAAGTTGTACCGGATATTCGGGTCTATTTCCGTCAGCTTGGAAAAGTGCGTTGTGTGCCATGGGTCGGCGTACTCGCCTCATTGCTCCACGCATCTTTCCTACTCCGCCGGGTGCCACAGGCTGACGTACTCGCGGGCCTGTGGCACGCATTGCCTGGGCGGCCCATTGCCCATGGCGCGCCGATTTGGGGCAAAAAGAGGGGCAATTTATCGTAATATTTCCTCGAATTTAGCTTGCAAAACGATCTGAGAAGGGATCAGAAACGAATTCTCGCAAGTGTTTTACAAATGAATGTTTGCGCAGAAAAACTCGGCCTGCCGTCCGAGAGCCCATTGCCCATGATTGCCCCAATTTTGCCCTTTTGCAGAAATGGGCAATGGGGGCTTCACCGCCACGCATCGGCAAGGGGGTGTGGCCGTCTTTTCAAACAGACCCACTAACCTGGAAGGATCATGCGGGCTGCGATAATATTCGCGATGCGCAATGCGATTTGCCGTCAATCGTGGGGGCGCACCACAATGCTCCAAATATGCACAGGGGTGGGGCGCGGGGCAGTTGCCCCGTTTGACGGATCGGCGGCTATGCGCGACGATGGCCGGGGCGTAGTTAAGGTGAGTGTGCGAGCGAGGAATTATGGCATCGATCAAACTCCCGGACGGGAGCGTTAAGGAATTCGCGGACGGGGTGACGGTCGGGCAGGTTGCCGAGTCGATCGGGCGGGGGCTGGCGAAGGCGGCCATCGTCGGGAAGGTTGACGGCAAGCTCGTGGACCTTTCCCACCCGCTCAGCGGGTCGCACGACCTCCAGATCATCACCGACAAGAACCCCGAAGGCCTCTACGTCATGCGGCACAGCACGGCACACGTGCTCGCGCAGGCGCTGCGCCGTCTCTACGGACCCAAGTTCCAGTACACCATCGGGCCGGTGATCGAAAACGGGTTCTTCTACGACTTCGAGTTTCCCAAGGGCGTGAGCTTCTCGGCGGATGATCTGCCGCGGGTCGAGAAGGAGATGCAGAAGATCGTCGA
>JAQGHP010000146.1 GCA_028288775.1 Phycisphaerales bacterium
GTGTATGATCGCCGTGTGATTGCACTGGGCCTGGCGATTCGAGGATGGGTCGAGTGGTGGTGGACATGGAACGGAAACGGGCGTCTGAAACGTGTGTCCGAAACGTGAAAACGTGAAACGTGATGGAGATGTTCGCTCACGCGAAAGACGTCGGCATCGCTCCTCATGTTTGGGTCAGTTCAACTGACCTCTGGTGACGTTCTGTTCTGGTCCCCTCTCCCTCGTACTCGGGGGAGAGGGTTAGGGTGAGGGGCGGGGAACGCAGGACGAGTGATGAGTGAAACGTGACAGGAGGTGCCTTCGTCACGTTTCACTCTTCACTCGTCACTCGCAATTCCGCCCCTCACCCCTGCCCTCTCCCCCGAGTACGAGGGAGAGGGAGAAGCATATCGGTTCGATTCACGTCTTCACATTTCAAACTCACGTCTTCACTGTCACATCGATTCTTGGGTCAATGAACGCGTACGCGACGTCCACCAACAAATTGAGCGCTAACAGAAACACCGAATAAATCATCACCGTTCCCAGCACCAGCGTCTGGTCGCGGTTGAGGACGCTGTTGACGAAATGCTGGCCCAGGCCGGGGATGTTGAAGACTTTTTCCACGACAAAGGAGCCGGTCAGCGTCGCCGCCGCGGCGGGGCCGAGATAGCTGAGGACGGGGAGAAACGCGTTCTTCAGAGCGTGCTTCCAGATGATCAGCGAGCGTGAAAGCCCCTTGGCGCGGGCGGTGCGGATGAAGTCGCTGCTCAGCACGTCGATCATCGCGACGCGCGTCAAGCGCGCGATGTACGCCATGGGGGCGAGCGATAGTGCCAGCCCGGGCAAGATCAAATCCCGGGGCGAGCCCCATGTGCCGATCGGAAAGAGCTTGAACTGCGAGCAGAAGATTGCGAAGAGCACCGATGCGGAAACGAAGCTCGGCAGGCTGATGCCGATGAGGGCCACGGACAAGCTGAACCAGTCGAACGCGCCCCCCCGCCGCACCGCGGCCAGCGCGCCGATGCCTACGCCCACGATGACCGCAATAATCATCGCGAAGACGCCGAGCCTGACGGAGACCGGCAGCGCGTCGCCGACGATTTTCGTGACCGACCATTCTTCGTAGGTAAGGCTCGGGCCCAGATCGCCCTTGAGCATCATCCACGGGTAATAGCCCAGAAACTGATACCACGTCTTCGCATGGAGGCGCTCCTTGGTCGCTTCGATCACGGCCTTGTCCACCTTCTTATCCGTGCGCGTGAAGGGGTCGCCGGGCGCGACCCAGACGAGGAAGAACGTGGTCAGGTAGATGATCGCCAGGATCAGCGGGAACTGAAGCAGGCGGGTGAGGAGGAAGCGTCCCATCAGCGCTTCACCTCAATCGATTTGAACATCACCATCGCCCGCGAATTGAGCGGCAGGCCGGTGACGTTGTCGCGGAACAGGTAGCTGTTGACGTAGGAGTAGATGGGAAGAATCGGCGCTTCATCGAGCAATACTTTCTCCGCCTGCTCGAAATAGCGCAGCCGCTTGTCGGAGTCGGGCTCCATGCCGGCCTTTTTGCACAGGTCGGCGTAGGTATCGTTATTCCAGCCCGAGTCGTTGTTGCCGCCGTCGGGGAGATATTTGTCGGTGAAGGTGGAGGGGTCGTTGTAGTCGCCGTACCAGCTCGCCCGGCAGACGGCGTAGTCCTTGCTGTGCAGGCGGTCGCGGAATTGTTTGATCTCGATCCCTTCCAGCCGAATGTCGATCCCCAGCTTGTCCTGCCACTGGCGGTGAACGTTCTCGGCGATGGGGCCGTGCTGGCCTTCGTTGTTGAACAGCAGCGACACGCTCGGGAACCCGCGGCCGCCGGGGTACCCCGCCTCGGCGAGGAGCTGGCGGGCCTTCTCCACGTCGCGGGGAATGCCCTCGGGCGAATGATAGCGCGGGAACGCCCCGACGGGGATGTACGTGGTCGCCGGCTGCTCGCCCAGGCGGGTGATCGTGTCGACGATTTCCTTCTTGTCCACGACCATCGTGAGCGCCCGGCGAACGCGTATATCGGCGAAGGGATTCATCGCGCCGTTGTTGAGCTTCGGCTGGCAATTGAAGGAATAGAAGTAGGTGCCGAAGCTGGTGAAAACATGTAAATCCCGGTGCTCATCGAGCGGCGGCAGGCCCTTGAGCCGCCGGGCGGGGTTGTCGGCGCGGGCCTGTTCGCCCTTGGCCTTGAGCTCCGCGCCAATGTCGCCCGGGATTTCGGACAGCCAGTCCACGCCGCCCGAATTGTACATCTCATAGGCCCACTGCGGGTCTTCGGCGCTCACCTGGTCGATCACCTTGCTCTTGACGTTGGCGCGGTCCCAGTAATACGGGTTGGCCTCGATGCGCAGGCGGCGTTTGAATTCCCAGGATTGCAGGCGGTATGCGCCGTTGGTGACGAGCTTGGGCGGGCGGGTGAATTCCTTGTCATAGATCCGCCGGCCGGTGTGCTGGAAAGCGTTCTTGTCGAGAAACTCCTCCATCGACTTTTCGTTGAGCGGAAACATGGGCGGGATCGCGTCGACTTCCGGGAAGTACGCCTCGGGCTGCGTGAGCGTGACCCGCAGCATGCGCGGGTCGGCGGGGAAGAGCGCGAGGCCGCTGATGTCGGCAGGCGGGGGGACGTTCGGCTTGGGCGGCATGGGAGGCTCGGGCCGCACGGGCCGTTTAGGCGTCGTGTTCTGGGCGTACTTCTTCTCCTCTTTCCAGATTTTTTCGTCCTCGCTCCAGTTCCTCATGTCCACGTCCCACTGCTCGTACGCGGCGGTGCGCGCCTTCACGTAATCGGGGAAGGCTTTCTCATATTCCTCCGACCCCTTGATGCTGTGGAGGAGGTAGGTGTAATCGCCCGGCTCTTCGAGCATTCGCCGCCAGGCGAAATAGAAATCGCGGGCGAGCACGTCGTCGCCGTTGCTCCATTTGGCGGTCGGGCGGATGTGGAAGGTGTAGACGGTTTTATCGGGGCTGACTTCAACTTCCGCGCATCCGGGGACAGCGTCGAGCGTCTTGGGGTCGAGCGCGTAGAGGCCTTCCCAGAGGGCATAGCCCAGGCGGATGTCCTGCATCCAGGACATGCGGTTGGGGTCGAGGGTTCCGATCTCGCCGCGATTGATGAAGCTGAAGTCGGCCTTCTGCCGCGTCGCCCCGCCGGACCAGAACATCATCCCGCCCAGCAGGGCCAAAAGTGCGACGGGAATGATAAGCAGTCGGAGCATTGTGGATCGCCCCGCGGCTATCAGGGGAGGGCCTGGATCGCCTTATCGACGTCGTCGATTTTGGTGTCGAGGTCGGTGCTGGAAATATCGTTGTTGACCGATGAGAGGCCGTGGCCGGCCTTTTTCAGCGGGTCGCTCTTGAGCGCCCCCGCGGCGACCTCAAACGCCCCACCCGTCTGGCGGATGACGTCGATCAGCTCGGGCACCGCCGCCGTGGCGTTCTGCTTCGACGCGTTCTTCACCAGGTCGAGCATCAACTGCAACGTCTGACGCTGTTGCGGCCCGCTCAACGCCTGCCAGACGTTGGAGTTGACGAGAAACTTGCAGGCGAGGGTGTCCGCCATCGGCTGCGGGGGCACCAGGTCTTCGTACAACTTCACGCGATACTCAAAAAACCCGATGGGGATCGCCACGTACGGCTTAAGCACCGCGGGCTGGAAGGTACGCAGATTGTTCGTGTCTGGTTGAAGCAAAAGCGTGTTATACGCTTCCTCGGCAACCGCGCCAGTGGCATGTTCCTTCGCGGCTTCCATGACCGCCTGGCCCATCGGCGCCGGGTTCTGCAAGCCCAGGATCATCGTCGGGAGGATGTACTTGGCGGCTTTCAGGCCCCACAGCGCGACCGCGGCGTTCTTGTCCTTAATGAACATGAGCGCCGCGCCCGACAGGCGGTTGTTGCCCGCCTTGGCCGCGACACGCGCCACGCACACCGCCGCACACAAACGCACGTGTACGTCGGCCTTCCCCAGCGGCAGGACCGCGGTGTTGAGCGAGTCGGCGTATTCGTCGAGGAAGCTCGGCGTGACGTTGGGGAAGTTGGCCTCCTGGGCCAGACTTTCCCGGGCTCCCTTCTGGAGCTTGGGGTCTTCGGAGCTCAGGCCCTTGAGCTGAGTGGCGACGAACGCGTCGATCAGCGGGCGGTCGGGCTTCGCGTCCACCGCCTCGCGAGTGGATTTGGTGATCTGGCCCATCGCGGCGGTGGAAGTGCCGAAGACAAGGAGGA
>JAQGHP010000221.1 GCA_028288775.1 Phycisphaerales bacterium
CACCGCCACCAACTGCCGTTCGGTTTGTGCCGCACGGAGTTGCGCCAGCGCGTAGACCGCGGCTTCCTGTGGACAGTCGCCGATGACGGTGCCGTGGCGGTCGTCGGTTTCGGCGATGGGGTCGAGCGCTTCGCCGAGGGGTGCCCACGTCGCGCGGTAACACCCGAACATCAGTTTCTGCTTGATCGACAGTTCAAGCCCCGATTGCGCGAATTCGCGCTGAACGCAGAGCACGGAGGGATACCGCCGCCCGTCGGGCAGGCGCTCCAGTTCCATTCCAATTGCGGGGGTCCATCCGGTGTCAAGCAGACGCTCGAGCGCGTACATGAGATTCATAGTCGCTCCTTCCGGCCATCCCCCTCGTGTGTGACGAGGGCGGATATGATAAGTCTCTGCCGGGCTCGATTGCAAGGAATCCTCCGCAAAATCGAGCCCCATGGTAAGGTATTGCATGGTATCGGCTGATTGGGGCCGGGGAACGAGCCGCCCGCCCAAAATAAGGCAAATCGCACTGAAAAACGGGGGTCCTTTGGCGGGAATGCGATCGTTTAATGTCGCATTTGCTGTTCGTGCAGCACGGTGAGAAGTTGTGCGAAATCGAGCGGTTTCTGCAAATAAGTGATTCCCTTGCCCAAGAGAGCGGAATGGATACGGTCGCCATCCGCGGCGGTAATGAGAATCGGCACGACGTGCGAATCAACCTGGCGGAGCTTGCCAATAAGGTCAAGGCCGTTCATGCCCGGCAGATCGAGGTCAACTAAAATGAATGCGGGCAACGGCGAATCGTCGAGCAGCCCCAGCGCTTCTTCCGCCGATCCCACGGCGTGCGCGGCGTACCCGCACGCCGTCAGGAGCGACGCGAGCGCCCGGCGCGCGACGCGTTCATCCTCGACAATGAGGATGGCGGTCTTGGTCGCCGCAACGTCTGAGGTTGGTCGAAGATTCACCATCGCGAGCACTCTCCGCAAATAATGTGCCGACTTACGAGAAACATTACTTTGTGCGCGTGTTTCACACCCAAGGTCGCGTTCTCCGACTGGCATTGAGCCCCCCTCCACCGTATCTTCGCGGGTCCCATAAACAGGAAGAAACGAGCAGAGGAATGGATTCAAACGCCCCCCCGCCCCCGAGAGACCGGCATCGCCCCAATTTCCGAGCGCAGCACCGCGCCCGCAGTCACGAATCCGCGCATGCGGACGGCGTGGTATCCGCGGATGATTCAGGGGTCCGGCCCGATCTTCCGCTTATCTGTCGCGGGGAAGCGCAGGTCGTCACCACCGACGATCAGCTGCGGCAACTCCTGGCCGAGCTGCGCGCCGACGGCAGCTTCGCCTACGACACCGAGTTCATCGGCGAATTAACCTACTATCCGCAGCTTTGCGTCGTGCAGGTGGCCTCGCACCAGCGCATTGGGCTTATCGATCCGCTGGCGGGGATCGACCTGCGTCCGCTGTGGGAATTGCTGGCGGACCCGTCCGTGGAAAAAATCGTCCACGCCGGCGAGCAGGATATCGAGCCGGTGGTGCGACACCTCAACCGCCCCGCCGCCAACGTCTTTGATACGCAGATTGCCGCCGGGCTCATCGGGCTTCCGTATCCGGTTTCGCTCTCGAAGCTCGTGGTGGAATTGACCGGCGCGAAGCTCGGCAAGGGTCTCACATTTTCGCACTGGGACCAGCGGCCGCTCTCGTCAATCCAACTCCGCTACGCGGCCGACGACGTGCGCTATCTTCCCGCCGCCCGCGCCGAGATGGGCCGACGCTTGGATAAACTGGGCCACGCCGCGTGGGCTGGCGAGGAATGCACCGCGATGTGCGACACCTCGCTCTATCGCTTCGACCCCGAGACGTCGTACCTGCGCGTGCGCGGCGCGGCTTCGCTGCCGCCGCGAAACCAGGCCGTCCTGCGCGAGTTGACCAACTGGCGTGACGCCGCCGCGCGGAAGCACGACGTGCCGCCGCGATCTTTCCTCAAGGACGAGGTGCTGACCGACCTGGCAAAGAACCCGGTCAAATCGGTTGACAAGCTGGCGCGCGTCCGCGGTCTTCCGCGCCCCGTCGAACACGAGTACGGCAACGAGATCGTCGAGGCCACGAGCCGGGCGATGTCGATGCCCGCACCCAATCTCCCCAGCGGCCGCGAGCCTGAGCCGACGGCGACGGAAAAGTTCCGCTCCGACGCCCTCTTCGCCGCGGCCCAATGCATCTGCGCCGGCCTCTCCCTCGACCCCTCCCTCGTCGCCAGCCGCCAGGACGTCGGCGATTTTTACCGCCACGTCACCGGCGACGGCGCGGGCGAGCCCCCGCTGCTCCTCCGCGGCTGGCGCCGCGAAGCCGTCGGCGAAATGCTGACCGAGTTTCTTGCCGGAAAAAGAAAAGTGGGCTTGGAGTGGGCCGACGAAGCGCTCCGTGCGACGGTCGGAGGAAGGCCGTAGTGGTCCGGCCGGGCTAAATTTGTCGGGTGAATTCGGAGCCGGGCCGTGCCAACCCCCATTGTGGCACGGGTTTTCAACCCGTGCTGGATGCGTACGAAATCAAAAGGACCTTGCGTCTGGCGCATCCCGCACGGGTTGAAAACTCGTGCCACGACGGAGTTTCCTCGCCGCCGGGTGTCATAGGTCGGCGTACTAGCGGGCCTGCGCTTTTGGGCGACTTGAGAAACACAGGTCTCGGAGTACCGCGACCTGTGGCACCCATCCTTCCAAACTGGCCTGCTACAGGGAAGCAGGAAGATTATTCCGAATACTCGTCCACTTCGAGATACGCCTTCTCGGCGGGCGACACCACACAGCGCACCGTATATCCGTCGTCCACGCCGCGATCCGGGACGATTCGCAGCGCGATGCCGTGGAACGTCTGACCGCCCGCGGCGACCGCCTTCACCGCCTTGGTCACGTCGATCGCGAAGGGCTTGGCGGGCGTGTATTGCGGCGTCTGGTCCGGCTGGACCGGAAGGATGACGGTCCCTGCCAGCGTTTCAAGGCTCGCGAAGTTCAGCGCCTTCCCCTTCTCGACCGGGCTCGAAAGGAATACCGCGCCGATCTTCTCGCCGGCTTTTTTGTGACCGGAAGTGACGGGGAATACGATGCGGGCAGCCGCCAGGCGTTTGGCCGGGGGCAGGGTCTTCAAATCTCCGTCGAACACCACCGCGCCTTCGATTACCTTGCCCTTCTCTGCCGCGTTCTTCGGCCAGGCCAATTCGCCCGCCGCCGAGACTTCTCCCTTTTCGTTGCAGAACTGGACGTAATCGAGCGGGATCCGCTCCGTTCGCACGGATCGCTCCTTGATCGGCGCGGGCGTCTCGGTGCCAATCAGAAACGGATCGGGCAGCGTCTGAAGTTCTTCCGGCGAGGCCGGCATGGCGGGAGCACCCTGGGGCAAAGGCGCAGGGGATGACGTCGCGGGGACGACTTCGCGGCTCATCCACAGCATTCGCGGATAGACCGGAAACTTTCCTTTGGGCGTCGGGCAGTCGATTTCGAAACTGGCCGGCAGATCCTTCGCCGTGAAGACCTTCCGCGCGTAGGTAACCGTGTTCGACCACGCGGCCCCTCGCTGGTTGGCGATTTCCTTTCCTTCGTCACAAAGTTGATCGAAGGACTTGCCTCGCGAACCCAACCGGTACGCATAGGTCACGACCAGCTTATTGTCCCCCAGTGCCTTGGGGTCGGCGACTGAAACCGCAATCACATTCTTGCCCGGCGATAGATAAGGCAACGCACCGGGATTGTTCATCATGTCGAGACTGACGTGCAGGGATTTGAGCGTGTGAGAGAAGGTGATCCGCACCATCGCCGCGAGCTTGCCCTTGGCGGCTGCGCCGAGGTTGTCGAAGGACACCTCGCCGTAGGTTTTTCCCCCATCCGTGGATACTTCAATCTTGTCCGCCCCGTCCGCCGACCCGCTGGAAACGCCGCTGATGATGTACGGAGATGCCAGCTTGAGCACGACCGACGCGGGCTTCCCCTCCAGCGCGGGCAAGAGCGAGTTGCCCGCATATTTGACGTTGTCTGCCGAGGCGAACGCCTTGAGAAACGCGTCGTTGGAGAAATCGGGATCGAACGACAGCGTGCCGTTCGCGTAGCTCCTCGCCTTTTCGCCGTTCACGTAGGGTTCGAGGATCAAGCCGTAGGCGGGATCGTTGCGCGTGTCCTTGTGGCCGGAGCACGTGTGCCCGGGCGCGACCGTCGATCCGGCCCAGTACCAGTCGTTGGGCGTCGGGTCCCACTTGTTGACGAGGGACATTCCGGGCGCGAGGTTCACGTCAGTGGAGTAGGCGCCGGTGTCGTGGTTGATGCCGGCCCATCCCGCCTCCGGGCCCCCGTTGTGGTGGGTTTTCATGCCGGAGATGACGTCGTTGATCGTGTCGCCGCAGGAGAGGAACGCGGGCGCACGCCAGTTGGCGTGTTCGCCGTTCATGACGAACTGGTCGGCCTTGGCATAGACGCAGCCGCGGGATTCGTCCAGGACGAAGGCGTTGCGAATCAGCTCGTCGGAATTGCGGGTGAGATCATCCTCCGAGGCGATCGTCCGGCCGCCTTTGCCGTCCGGTTCCCAGGCATAAAAGTGCAGAAAGACGTCGAGATAATGCCAGCGGCCGTCGTACTTCGCCTCGACGGTGGTATGTCCGTTCCACCCGACGTAACGGTGTTCGAAGCCGGCCTGAATCCAGAGGGCAGATTGGACGGTGTGAAGCCCGCCGCACAGGCTCCATCCGTAGCTGTTGATCTCCTTGAGGACGGGGATCCCACCTGGCTCGGTCGGGTAGGCGCGGTGGTAATTAGTGAGCATGCAATAGTTGTAGATGGCCACGGCCTTCTCGTCGTTGGT